>NZ_JAWSTH010000008.1:0-115040 GCF_033542075.1 Conexibacter stalactiti | reverse complement strand
TCCGGCCGCGAGCGAGGCTCTGGCCGCGCGCGCCGCCCCGGCCGCGCCCGCGCCGCGGCGCCGCATGACGCTCGCCCGTGCCGCGCGCGAGACGCTGATCGACTTCCCGCCCGGCTACGGCAACCGCATGGTCGCCGACCGCGCCTTCGCGGCCGCCGGCGTCGAGCGCACGATCTCCTACGAGGTGGCGGAGTTCGGCGCCGCGCTCCAGCTCGTCCGCCACGGTCTCGGCGTCGCCTTCCTGCCGGCCTTCGTCGTCGCCGGCCAGGACGACCTCGCGACCGTGCGCCTGCGCGAGCCGCTGCGGATGCGGATGTCCGCGGCCGTCTCGACGACGCCGAGCGCCGCCGTCCGCGCCTTCCTCGCGACGATCGAGCAGGTCGTTCGCGGTTGAGTCGCGCCGGATTGCGGCGTAGCGTCCCGCGCATGCCCGATCTCGACGCCGACAGCCCGCTCGCCGCCTATCGCGCCGCCTTCGAGGCCGGCGACGTCGCGGGCGTGCGCGCCTGCCTCGCACCGGCGGCGACGCTCAAGTCCCCGATCACCGACGACTTCGAGTTCGCCGGTCGCGATCAGATCGCCGCGGTGATGGAGGAGGTCGTCGCGGTCGTCTCGCAGCGCCGTTTCCACGCCGACCTCGGCGACGCCCGTCACCGGGTGCTGAAGGGCTCGGGCGTCGTCGGCGGCGTCGCGATCGACGAGACGATCTGGTTCCGCCTCGACGCCGACGGCCTGATCGAGCGGATCGAGCTGTACGTCCGCCCGATGCCGGGCCTCGTCACGCTCGCCGCGGTGCTCGGCCCGCGCGTCGCCGGCCGCGCCAGCCCCGCCCGCGGCATCGCCGTGCGCGTGATGCTGGCGCCGCTGGCGTTCATGACGCGCAGCGGCGAGAAGCTGGGCGCGCGCCTGGCGCGCCCGTAGCCCCGCTCCTACGCCCGCAGCTCGACCGGCGCGTCGACGAAGTGCGTGATCCGCTGCAGCTCGGCGACGCGCGCGGTGACCTCGTCGCGCGTGAGGCGCGAGACGCGCTCGGTGCCGAACTCCTCGACGTTGTAGGAGGCGATCGCGGTGCCGTACGCCATCGCGCGGCAGAGCGTCTCGTGCGAGAGGTCCTCGCCGCCGTGCGCGGCGAGGTAGCCGACGAAGCCGCCGGCGAACGAGTCGCCCGCGCCGGTCGGGTCGTTGACCGTCTCCAGCGGGTAGGCGGGGAGGCCGAAGAAGCCCTCCTCCGTCAGCAGCGCCGAGCCGTACTCGCCCTGCTTGGCGACGACGACCTTCGGGCCCATCGCGCGGATCTCGCGCGCCGCCTGGACGAGGTTGGCCTTGCCGGTCAGCTGACGGATCTCGGCGTCGTTGAGGAGGACGCAGTCGACCGTCTCGATCGTCTTGATGAGCGAGTCGCGGGCCGTCTCGATCCACAGGTTCATCGAGTCGAGCGCGACGAATCTGGCGTTCGACTGCTCGCGCACGGCGCGCTGCACGTCGGGCTGGATGTTGGCGAGGAACAGCACCTCGCTGTCCTTGCTCTCCTGCGACAGCTTCGGGTCGAACGCGCCGAAGACGCCCAGCTGCGTGTCGTCGGTGTGCGCGGTGTTGATGTCGAAGTCGTAGTGCGCGCGCCAGAAGAAGGTCTGGCCGCCGGGCACGTGCTCGACGTCGTCGGTGTTGGTCCCGCGCGTGCGCAGGATCGCGTACTCGGCGTCGCCGAAGTCGTCGCCGACCGGGCCCACGACGCGCACCTGCGTGAAGAAGGATGCGGCGAGCGAGAAGTGGACCGCGGCCCCGCCGAGCATCTTCTCGCGGGTGCCGAAGGGCGTTTTGACGGCGTCGAACGCGATTGAGCCAACGACGGTGAGAGCCATGGAGAGGAAGGTCTTTCGGTCGGGTGCGTTGCGCCCGCGCGCACGCAGAAGAGCGCGCAGGCCGTGCGCACAGGGTACCGGCGGCCACCGCGCGCGGCCTCCTCTAGCCTCCGGCGTCATGCGCGCGATCCAGTTGCAGGAGTTCGGCGGGCCGGAGGTGCTGCGGCTGGTCGAGCTGCCGAGACCGGTCCCGGCGGCGGGCGAGCTGCTGATCGAGGTCAGCCGCGCCGGCCTCAACTTCGCCGACACCCACCAGCGCACCAACGGCTACGTCGCGAAGGCGGAGCTGCCGCTGGTGCCCGGGATCGAGGTCGCCGGCCGCCGCCTCGACACCGGCGAGCGGGTCGTCGCGATCTGCGGCAGCGGCGGCTACGCCGAGTACGCGACCGCGGCGGCCGACCGCACCTTCCCGATCCCCGACGCGGTCGACGACGCGACCGCGCTCGCGCTGCTGATCCAGGGGCTGACCTCCTGGCACCTCTACACGACGAGCGCGCGACTGCAGCCGGGCGAGTCGGTCGTGATCGTCTCGGCCGCCGGCGGCGTCGGCACGCTCGCGACGCAGCTCGGCCGCGCGCTCGGCGCCGGTCGCGTGATCGCGACCGCCTCGACGGCGGAGAAGCGCGCGCTGACGCTGGAGCTGGGTGCCGACGCCGCGGTCGACGGCGACGCCGAGGGCCTCACCGAGCGGCTGCTGGAGGCCAACGACGGCAAGCCGGTCGACGTCGTGCTCGAGCTGGCCGGCGGCGCCGTCTTCGACGCCTGCTTCGACGCGCTCGCGCCGTTCGGCCGGATCGTCGTCCACGGGATCTCCTCGCGCGAGCAGAACGAGCTGCGCACCGGCAAGCTGCTGAAGACCTCGCGCACGGTCGCCGGCTTCTGGTTCAACCACCTCTTCGGGCGGCCTGAGCTGCTGCACGCGGCGATCACCGACCTGTTCGCGCGCGCCGGCCGCGGCGAGCTGCGCGTCGTCGTCGGCGCGACCTACCCGCTGGCCGAGGCGGGGCAGGCGCAGGTCGACCTCGCGAGCCGCCGGACGACCGGCAAGCTGCTGCTCGACCCGCGCGCGTGAGAACGAAACGTGCGGCACCGCACGCCCCTGCGGCCCGGCAGAGGCTAATCTGAAGGGCTAGTGACTACTTTCGCTGAACTCGGACTCTCCGCGCCCGTCCTCGACGCGTTGCGCGATGTGGGGTACGAGAACCCCAGCCCGATCCAGGAGCAGGCGATCCCGCCGCTGCTCGCCGGCAACGACATGATCGGCCAGGCGCAGACCGGATCGGGCAAGACCGCGGCGTTCGGGCTGCCGCTGATGGAGTACGTCGACCCGACCGACTCCGACGTGCAGGCGCTCGTGCTGACGCCGACGCGTGAGCTGTGCATCCAGGTGACGCAGGCGCTGCGCTCCTACGGCACGCGCAAGGGCATCGACGTCGTCGCCGTCTTCGGCGGCGCCCCGATCCGCTCCCAGCAGGCGCAGCTGCGCGCCGGCGGCCAGATCGTCGTCGGCACCGTCGGCCGCGTGAAGGACCTGATCTCGCGCCACTCGCTGATGCTGACCGGCTGCCGTTTCGTCGTGCTCGACGAGGCCGACGAGATGCTCGACCTCGGCTTCCTCGAGGATGTCGAGAAGATCCTCGCGCTGACGCCCGGCAGCCGACAGACCGCGCTCTTCAGCGCGACGATGCCGCCGGAGATCAGAAAGCTCTCCGAGAAGTACCTCTACAACCCGGTGCACGTGAAGGTCAGAGCCGCGACGCTGACCGTCGACACCGTCGAGCAGTTCTCGCTCGAGGTGCCGCAGCGCGAGAAGGCCGACATGCTCGGCCGCGTGCTGGAGTCGGAGAAGCCGGACCAGGCGATCGTCTTCGTGCGCACGAAGATCCGCTGCGACCAGCTCTACCGCACGCTGCGCGACCGCGGCATGAACGTGAAGGCGCTGCACGGCGACATGAGCCAGGGCTCGCGCGACGGCGTCATGCTGGCGTTCAAGAGCGGCCGTCTGCCGATCCTCGTCGCGACCGACGTCGCCGCCCGCGGCCTCGACATCTCCTCCGTCACGCACGTCGTCAACTTCGACGTGCCGACCTCGCCGGACGTCTACGTCCACCGCATCGGCCGCACCGGCCGCGTCGGGCGCTCGGGCCGCGCGATCACCTTCTACGACTCCAAGCAGAAGAGGGAGATCGAGGCGATCGAGCGGCACACGAGCACGCCGATGGCGCCGTGGACCGAGGGCGCCAGAGTCGGCACCCGCAAGGTCGAGGTCAAGCCCAAGCGCCACGAGTCCAAGCCGCACGACGTCGCGCCGGTCAACGGTGACCGTCCGACCGCCGACGACGCCCGCACGCGCCTGGTGATCGCCGGCGGCCTCGCGCAGGGGATCGAGCCGAAGGACCTGATCCACGCGATCACGAGCGCGGCCGGCATCGACGGCGAGTCGGTCCGCAACGTCCGCGTGCTGGAGCAGTTCGCCTTCCTCGACGTGCCGGCGAGCGCCGCGGCGAGAGTCGTCGAGACGGTCGACGGCCACGAGGTCGACGGCCACGTGCTGCGGCTCGAGCCGATTAAGGGCTGATGCCCAGACGCAGCGCCGGGATCCTGCTCCACCGCCGTCTCGACGGCGGGGAGCCGGAGGTGCTGCTGGTCCATCCCGGCGGGCCGTTCTGGGCGAAGAAGGACGCCGGCGCCTGGTCGATCCCGAAGGGCGAGCACGGCGCCGACGACGATCCGCTGACGGCGGCGCGGCGCGAGTTCGCCGAGGAGCTGGGCCGGCCGCTGCCGGCCGGTGAGATCGTGCCGCTCGGCGAGGTCAGACAGAAGGGCGGCAAGCTCGTCACCGCATGGGCCGTCGCCGGCGACCTCGACCCCGCCACGATCGTCTCCAACAGCTTCGAGCTGGAGTGGCCGCCGCGCTCGGGCAGACGCGCGCAGTTCCCCGAGGTCGACCGCGCCGAGTGGTTCACGCTCGATCGCGCGCGCGAGAAGCTGCTGCCCGCTCAGCTGCCGCTGCTGGACCGGATCGCCGAGCTGATCGACGGGTAGTAGGGTCGCAGCAGGACCCACCGCAGCCGCAGTTCCCCCACCACCAACACCACCGCAATCCCCCGGAGGAGTGCCGATGTCCCAGGCAACCATGCACACGAGCCACGGCGCGATCGTGATCGAGCTGTTCGACGAGGACGCGCCGAAGACGGTCGAGAACTTCCGCAGACTGTCGTCGGAGGGCTACTACGACGGCCTCGTCTTCCACCGCGTGATCAGAGACTTCATGATCCAGGGCGGCTGCCCCGAGGGCACCGGCACCGGTGGTCCCGGCTACGAGTTCGAGGACGAGATCAACGACCACAAGATCGTCCGCGGCGCGCTCGCGATGGCCAACCGCGGCCCCAACACGAACGGCTCGCAGTTCTTCCTCGTGACCGTCGACGCCGCCCCGTGGCTCGACGGCAAGCACACCGTGTTCGGCAGAATCGTCGACGGGATGGACGCGGTCGACGCGATCGAGGGTCTCGACACGGACGCGCGCGACCGCCCGGTCGAGCCGGCCGGCATCGAGAGAGTCGAGCTGAGCTAGCTCGCAGCCCCTCGGGTGGGCCCACGGACACGGTCGTTCGTGGGCTTTCCTGCGCCAACTCGTGCATTTTCACGGATGAAGCTCAGGAGCCAGCGCAGACGTGCCGAAGATGGTCCGGTGCGTGTGCGGTCGCGAGGACTCCTGCTCTGCGCGGTGCTCGGCGCGGCGCTGACCGCCGCTGCCGCGACCGGCGTCGCCGCGTCCGCGCCGGACGGCCCGAGCGCCGCCTTCGCCGCCGCTCCGTTCGCCGCACCCGCCGCCAAGCGCCCCGTCTCGACGGCCGTCGGCGTCTCCCAGCGCGAGTTCCGCCTGACGCCCTACCGTGGCCGCGTGCCGGCCGGAGAGGTGCGCTTCTACGTGACGAACTTCGGCGAGGACGTGCACGACCTCGTCGTCCGCGACACGCGCGGGCGCGTCATCAAACGCTCGCCGGAGATCAGAGCGGGCGCGAGAGCGAGCGTGACCGTCAAGCTGCGCCGCGGCCGCTACCGCCTCAGCTGCGACGTCGCCGACCACGCGCAGCGCGGGATGCGCGCGGCGCTCACGGTGGTGCGGCCCTGATGGCTCGCCGCCGCGCCATCCCCGGCCGCATCCGTGCGGCCGCGCCGGCCATCGCCGCGCCGGCCGCGACATCCGCGCCCGTCGCGGTCGCCTCCGCCGCCTGGACCGAGGCTCACGTCCACCGTCTCTTCTGGCGTGCCGGCTTCGGCGCGACCGCCGCTGAGGCGCGCGCCTGGTCCGCGCGCGGCAAGCGCGCGACGATCGACTGGATCGTCGACGGCCCGCCCGGCGGCACGAGACTGCGCGGCCGCGCGCCGCACATCGACGGCCGCAAGCTCGACCCCGTCAACGAGTGGGGCCACGACGTGCTCTGGTGGCTGGACCGGATGGTTCGCAGCAACCGGCCGCTCGTCGAGAAGATGACGCTCTTCTGGCACGACCACTTCGCCACCGCGGAGCAGGACACGCCGCTGATGCTGCGCCAGAACAGGCTCTTCCGCAGCCACGCGCTCGGCGCCTTCCGCCCGCTGCTGCGCGGCGTCACGCGCGACCCGGCGATGCAGCTGTTCCTGTCACTGGCCGACTCGACCAAGGACCACCCGAACGAGAACTACGCGCGCGAGCTGATGGAGCTGTTCACGCTCGGCAAGGGCTACAGCGAGCGCGACGTGCGCGAGGCGTCACGGGCGCTGACCGGCTTCCGCACGAAGTGGGGCAATCGCGGGATGGAGTGGATCAGATACGTCCCGGAGGAGCACGACGGCGGCGTCAAGCGGATCCTCGGCAAGCGCGGCAGGTTCGGCGTCGACGACGTGCTCGACATCGTCTGCGACCACCCGCGCCACGCGCCCTTCCTCGTCACGAAGCTGTGGCAGTTCTTCGTCGCGACGCCGCCCTCGAACGCGACCGTGCGGCGGCTGGCGGCGACCTACCGCCGCTCCGGCCTGCGGATCAAGCCGGTCGTGCGGCAGATCCTCGAGCACCCGGCGCTGTACGCGAGACTGCACCAACCCGACATGGTCAAGGCACCGGTCGTCTTCGTCGCCGGCGCGCTGCGCACCTCGGGTGCGACGATCGCGCACGACTACCCGACCTGGATGCTCTCGACGATGGGTCAGCAGCTGTTCTATCCGCCGTCGGTCGCCGGCTGGGACTGGGGCACGCGCTGGATGTCGTCGAACGCGATGCGTCAGCGCTTCGTGATCGGCAACTACCTCGTCAACTACGGTCCGGCGAGAGTCGACAAGGGTGCGTACAAGGCGTCGCTCGAGCCCGACCGCGCCTTCGCGATCGCGCACGCGGCGGTCGGCTCGCCGCCGGTCTCCGAGGCGACCAGAGCGACCTTGATCCGGCTCGCCTCGCGCTGGTTCGACGACCTGCCGAAGTCGTGGCGCGACGACGCCGACTGGCGCGCCGAGTCGCTGCAGCGGACGCTGCGCCACCTGCTGCTCGCCGGTCCGGAGGCGCAGCTGTGCTGAACGAGGGAGCCCGATGACCCGCCCCGTCCACAAGGGCTGCGACGACTTCCGCCAGACGAGCGCCGCCGCGCGCGAGCGCTGGCTGGCGCCGCGCATGACGCGCCGGCAGATCGTCGGCGGCGGCCTCGGCGGCGCGCTGGCGATCTGGGCCGGCCGCGCGATGGACTTCGGCGGGCTGATCGAGGCGGCGACCGCCGACGCCGCCGCCGCGCCCGGCAACCGCGTGCTCGTGACCGTCTTCCTGCCCGGCGGCGCCGACCTGCTCGACACGCTGCCGCCGGTCGGCCAGTACGGCACCTACGCCGACCTGCGCCCCGGCACCAAGATCGGCGACCCGCCGCTGCTCGGCGGCACCGGCCTCGCGATCCACCCATCGCTGACTCAGGGCACGGGCGGCGGCGTCAAGGGCCTCTACGACGCCGGCAAGGTCGGCTTCCTGCCGGGGATTGACTACGCCAACCCCGACCTCTCGCACTTCCACTCGCGCCACTTCTGGGAGACCGGCCTGATCACCGACCGCGCCGCGCCCGGCTGGCTCGGCCGCTGGCTCGACCGCAACGGCTCGCGCGAGAACCCGCTGCAGGGGCTGACGCTCGGCTCGACGCTCTCGCCGGTGCTGGCGACCGGCTCAGCGCCGGTCGCGGCGCTGGAGTCGCCGGGCGACGTCGGGCTGGAGATCTGGGGCGTCGACGACAAGCCGCGCGCCCACCTGATGAACGCGTGGGAGGAGCTGGCCCACCACGCCAACGGCGGCGTCGGACCGCAGGCGGTGCGCAACTCGGCGCTGCTGGCCAAGCGCGTCGGCGACCAGCTCGCGCCGTACAAGGAGCAGGACGGCAAGGACCCGCTCGCGCCGCCGGTCGCCTACCCCGAGGACGACCACTTCGCCACGCGCATGTCGCGCCTGGCGGCGCTGATCGCGCAGCCGCTGGGCGTGCGCGTCGCCGCCGTCCAGGCCGAGGGCGAGTTCGACACGCACGACAACCAGCCGGAGGACCTCGCCGCCGGCCTCAGATCGGTCTCGCAGGGGCTCGCCGCCTTCCAGGCCGACCTCGACGCGCGCGGTCTCGCCGATCGCGTCCTGACGCTCGTCTGGTCGGAGTTCGGCCGCCGCCCGAAGGGCAACGAGTCGGCCGGCAGCGACCACGGCGCCGGCGGCATCGCGTGGGTCCAGGGCAACCACGCCGCCTCCGGGATCCTGACCGACTACCCGAGCCTGACGTCGCTCGACCGCGAGGACAACCTGCGCGTCACGGTCGACTTCCGCAAGGTCTACGCCTCGCTGATCGAGGGCTGGCTGGGGACCGACGCCGACGAGGTGATCCCGCGCGCGGGCGCCTACGGCCGGCTCGCGCTCGTGCGCTGAGCGGGCGCCGCCGCTACAGCGGCAGCCCCGCTTCGAGCAGCTTCAGCGCCTCCTCGAAGCGCGCGAAGTAGCCGTCGATCGCGTGCTCGTCGGCCTCGAGCATCGTCGTCATCGCGACGCCGACGAGCGCCCCGGTGAAGACGCGCACCTCGAAGTCGCCGGGGGCGCGGCCGACCCGCTCGGCGACGACGTCGGCGAGCAGGTGCGTCATCGCGAGCATCCCGTCGATCAGGCGCGCGCGCAGCTCCGGCACGGCGACGACCAGCTCGTGCCGCGCCTCCTCGCGCGCCCACTCCTCCGGCGGCAGCTCGGCGCGCATCTGCGCGAGCGCGGCGCGCAGCGCCTGCAGCGGCGTCAGCTCGGCCGGCTGTCCGCGGAAGGCGGCGAGCAGCAGCGGGTCGAGCGAGTCGTGCAGGACGACGTCCTCCTTCGTCGGGAAGTAGCGGAAGAAGGTCGAGGGCGAGACCTCGGCCGCCTCCGCGATCTCGTCGACGGTCGTCGCGGTGTAGCCCTGCGCCTTGAACAGGCGCAGGGCGTGCAGCTGGATCGCGGCGCGCGTTCTCGCCTTCTTGCGCTCGCGCAGGCCGAGCGGTCGTTCGCTGGTGTCAGGCGGGGGCGCCATGGGCAGATTGTGCTGGCTCGCCGGACGGCGCGCCGCGCGGCATCGCCGCCAGCGCCAGCACGAGGCCGGCGGCGGCGACTCCGGCGCTGATCCACAGCAGCGTCTGCATCCCTTCGACGAACGCCGCCGGGCCGTCGCCGATGCCGCCGTAGCGGGAGGCGAGGACGGTTCCCAGCAGCGCGACGCCGAGCGTGCCGCCGACCTGCCGGGCGGCCTGGATCAACGCCGAGCCGGCGCCGGCGCGCTCGCTCGACAGCTCGCCGAGCGCCGCGTCCATCGCCGTCGGCAGCGCGCAGCCGAGCCCCAGCCCGACGATCGCGATCCAGGCGGCGGCGAAGCCGTAGCCGCTCTCGATCGAGGTCGTCGCGCCGGCGACGAAGCCGCCGCCCATCAGCGCGAACCCGGCGGCGATCATCAGCTTGGCGCCGACCCGCCGCAGCAGCCGCCCGGAGAGGCGCGAGCCGACCATCAGCCCGCCGATCACGGGCAGCAGCCGCAGGCCGGTGCCGAGCGCGTCACTGTCCTCGACGATCGCGAAGTACTGCGGCGTGACGAACAGCAGGCCGAAGAGCGCGAAGGAGACGAGCGTCGCCAGCACCGTCGACCACAGGTAGCGGGGCGAGCGCAGCAGCGCGAGGTCGACGAGCGGGTGTCCGCCGGGCTGCCGCTCCAGCCGCCGCTGCCAGCCGGCGAACAGCGCCAGCAGCGCGGCGCCGCCGAGCAGCTCGGCGAGCACGGCGCCATCGCCCCAGCCGCGCTCGCCGGCCTCGATCGCGCCGTAGGTCAGCAGCGCGAGACCGGCGGCCGAGAGGACGATCCCGGCGACGTCGATGCGCGCGCCGCGGTCGCCGTGCGACTCGGGCACGAACAGCACGATCGCGACCAGCGCGCCGAGCACGACCGGCACGTTGATGAGGAAGATCGACCCCCACGCGAAGCTGTCGAGCAGCACGCCGCCGAGGATCGGGCCGAGCGGCAGCGCGATCGCGGTCGCCGCCACCCAGGTCGAGATCGCCTTCGGCCGCTCGCGCTCGGAGAAGAGCTGTGGGAGGACCGCCATCGACAGCGGCATCAGCGCGGCGCCGCCGAGCCCGAGCAGCGCGCGGGCGGCGATCAGCTGGCCGGCGGTCGTGGCGAGCGCGCAGGCGAGCGAGGCGAGCCCGAACAGCGCGAGCGCCCCGAGCAGCAGCCGCTTGCGGCCGAAGCGGTCACCGAGCATCCCGGCCGGCATCAGCGCCGCGGCGAAGACGAGGTTGAAGGCGTTGGCGATCCACTGCAGCTCGCTCGTGGAGGCGTCCAGCTCGCGCGCGAGCGTCGGCAGCGCGACGTTGACGATCGTCGAGTCGAGCGCGACGGTCAGCACGCCGAGCGCAAGCGCGGCGAGCGCCCACCAGCGGCGTGGGTCATCCTGCTTCATGGCAGTTCCAATCTTTTGGCAGTCACTCGAAACTGACAGTAGCAATCAGAATTAGATGACGCCACTGGCCAGCTGGCCAATCGGCTGCGCGGCTTCGGTAGGGTGGACGTGGAGACGAGCGACCGCACCGAGAAGGAGAGGGTCAATGGCGAGTGTCGAGCAGGCGCCGGCAGCCGAGCAGATCGGCACCGGCATCCCCGTGGAGAATCCGGCGACCGGCGAGACGATCGCCACGATCCCGACGCTCTCGGGCGCCGAGGTGAAGGAGCTGGTGGCCAGCGCGCGCGCCGCTCAGCCGGCGTGGGAGGCGATCGGCTTCGAGGAGCGGGGGCGCGTGCTGCGGCGCGCGCAGAAGTGGGTCACCGACAACTCCGAGCGGATCATCGCGACGATCGTCTCGGAGACCGGCAAGACCTACGAGGACGCCCAGCTCGCCGAGATCATGTACGCCGCCGCCGCCTTCGGCTTCTGGGCCAAGGAGGCGCCGAACCTGCTCGCGGACGAGTCGATCAAGTCAGCCAACCCGCTGGTGAAGGGCAAGAAGCTCGTCGTGCGCTACCGCCCGGTCGGCGTCGTCGGCGTGATCGGCCCGTGGAACTTCCCGCTGACGAACTCCTTCGGCGACTGCATCCCGGCGCTGGCCGCCGGCAACGCGGTGATCCTGAAGCCGAGCGAGGTGACGCCGCTGACGTCGCTGCTGATGGCCGAGTGCCTGCGCGCCTCCGGCCTGCCGGAGGACGTCTTCCAGGTCGCGACCGGCGACGGCGCGACCGGCGCCGCGCTGATCGACGGCGTCGACTTCGTCATGTTCACCGGCTCGACGAAGACCGGCCAGAAGGTGATGGAGCGGGCCGCCAAGACGCTCACCCCCGTCGGGCTGGAGCTGGGCGGCAAGGACCCGATGATCGTGCTCGCCGACGCCGAGCTCGAGCGCGCCGCCAACGCCGCCGCCTACTACTCGATGAACAACGGCGGCCAGGTCTGCATCTCGATTGAGCGCGTCTACGTCGAGGCGCCGGTCTACGACCAGTTCGTCGCGAAGGTGACCGACAAGGTCAAGGCGCTGCGCCAGGGCCGCTCGGCCGGTCCCGGCTCGATCGACGTCGGCGCCGTCACCTTCCCGCCGCAGCTCGACATCATCGACAGCCACGTCAGAGACGCGGTCGCCAAGGGCGCGCGCGTGCTGACCGGCGGCAGAGTGGCGCCCGGCCCCGGCATGTTCTACGAGCCGACCGTGCTCGTCGACGTCGACCACACGATGTCGTGCATGACGGAGGAGACGTTCGGCCCGACGCTGCCGATCATGAAGGTCGCCGACGCCGAGGAGGCGCTGCGGCTGGCGAACGACTCGCCGTACGGCCTGCAGGGCTCGGTCTGGACCAAGGACGTCCGCCGCGGCGAGCAGCTCGCCCGCCGCGTCGAGGCCGGCACCGTCTGCGTCAACGACGCACAGGTCAACTACACCGCGCTGGAGCTGCCGATGGGCGGCTGGAAGACATCCGGCCTCGGCACCCGCCACGGCGCCGGCGGGATCCGCAAGTACACGCAGCAGCAGACGCTGCTGGTGACGCGCTTCGCGGGCAAGAGAGACCCGCACATGTTCCCGTACAAGAAGCGCACCACCCAGCTGCTCGGGAAGCTGACGAGACTGCTCTACGGCCGCGGCAAGCGCGACTGAGGCGGAGGCGGCGCCCCGTTCGCGCGGGGCGCCTTTCGCGCGGTCCCGTCTCAGGCGACTCGTCTGAGCCAGATCGAGCCGCGCAGCGTCAGCTCGTGGGCGCCGGCGTCGTTGCTCCATCTGTGGACGCGGTCGAGCTTCAGGCGCAGGTTCTTCCCGACCTTGGTGGAGCGGACCTGCGCGAGCGGGTAGTCGAGCGTCGTCGCCGCCGACGGCAGCCCCGGGAACGACCAGATCGGCGAGTGCGGCGGGCACTTCATCGGCGCCGTCATGACCGTCCACTGGATCCGCATCACGGTCTTGGAGAAGGAGACGGCGGCGGCGATCCCGGGCGGCGCGAAGCCGGCCGGCGCTCTCGTGAGGCTGCAGTCGAACGTTCTGTCGTTCGTCCGGATCGTCGCGTTGCTGCTGGAGGTGTAGGTGACCGGCTTGACGACGAGCGAGACCAGCTCGCCCGGCTTCGGCGTCGCCTTCAGCGCGCCGAGCGATCTGCCCTCGCCGGCGTAGTCGAATCTGCCGCTGTAGCCGTAGCTGGCGTCGCCGGTGTCGAGCGCCGATCTCGACGTGCCGTCGACCGAGACCTTGACGGCCTGGAATCTGAGCGGGGCGGCGAGCGCGGCCGCGGGGGTGAGCGCGAGCGCGGCGGCGGCGAGCGCGAGCGTGTGGAAGCGTCGTGACATGGCCGTCACGATCGGGGAGCGGCGGGGCGCGCGCCTCTCACAAGTGGCAGAAGCCGCTCCCTCCGAAGGGCCGGCCTGCATCTGTCATCCGGCAGAGTCAGCGGCTGGCGCAGGCGGGGATTCTGAGCACCCGCCAGCTCGCGTCGACGGCGATCGAGCTGCGTTCGAGGTCGCTCTGGAGCGCCCGGTACTCGTCGATCGTGTCGCCGCCCCTGTTGATCCGCCGCGCCGACTTGGCGATCAGGTCCAGCCGCGCCGCGCTGCCTCTGACCGCCTTCTCGTAGTCGTCGCGCAGCTCCTCCGGCGGCTCCAGCAGCGCCAGTCTGTTGATCGCCGGCCGCAGCACGGCGAGCCCCTCGACGAGGAAGCGCTCGCCGCCGGTGGGGGCGTTGGGGACGGCGATTCTGTCGGTGACCGCGTTCGCTCTCGCGCAGATCTCGGTCGCCTGCGCGCGCAGCTGGTCGGCGGTCAGGCCGTCCTCGCCGCAGCCGCGCACGAGCAGCAGGACGAGCAGCAGCAGCACGACGGCGCCGGCGGCCGGCAGCGCCCAGGCGGGCAGGCCCGCGACCTGCGGCAGCGGGCCGCCGCGACCGGCGGGCTCGCGGCGTCTTTGCGGCCGCGGGCGACGGGGCGGCTGGGTGCTTCCGGACGACACGGCGGCGGATGCTATTCGGAAGCGCCGCGCGCCACGTCCCAGGCGCGCTCGGCGAGCTTCGGGACGCCCGTGTCCAGCAGCGCGAAGAAGGGATCGTCGGTCGTGCCGGCGAGCAGCCGTCTGTAGGAGCCCTCGAGGAAGATCGCGGCCTTCCACAGCGCCAGCGCCTGGTACCAGCGCACGTCGCGCATCGAGCGGCCGGCGACCTCCTCGTAGCGCGCGATCAGCTGCTCGCGGGCGGGGAAGCCGGGCTGCATCGTGACGGCGCCGAGCGCGAAGACGGTGCCGGCATCCTCGTCGCCGGGCTGCGCCCACGTCGCCGTCAGGTAGCCGACATCGGCGAGCGGGTCGCCGATCGTCGCCAGCTCCCAGTCGAAGATCGCCGCCAGCCGCGCCGGCGCGGCCGGCTCGAACATCACGTTGCCGAGGCGGTAGTCGCCGTGCACGATCGTCGCGGGACCCGACTCCGGCCGGTGCGCGGCGAGCCACTCGCTGACGCGCGTGAGCGTCGGCAGCTCACGTGTGCGGTTGTGCTCCCACAGCCCGCCGAAGCGGCGCAGCTGGCGCTCCAGGTAGCCGGTCGGCTTGCCGTAGCCCTCCAGGCCGCAGGCGCGCCAGTCGACGGCGTGGACCTCGGCGAGCGCGTCGACGAGCTGCTCGCCGACACGGGCGCGCTGCGTGGGCGGGTCGAGCGCCGCCGGCACCTCGTGCACGAGCACGTCGCCCTCGACCTTCGCCATCACGTAGAAGGGAGCGCCGATGACGGCCTCCTCAGCGCAGGTGGCGAGGACCGCCGGGGTGCGCGCGGCGGTCGGGGCGATCGCCTCCAGCAGCTGCGCCTCGCGCAGCACGTCGTGGGCGGAGGGCGGCAGCGGGCCGCGCGGCGGGCGGCGCAGGACCAGCTCGGCGCCGTCGCGGCGGATCAGGTAGGTGACGTTGGAGTGGCCGTCGCCGATCGGCGAGGCGTCGAGCGGGCCGCTGCCGAGGCCGCGGGCGTCGAGGAAGGCGGCGAGCGGTTCGCGCACCAGCAGCGGCGGCAGTTCCAGCGCGGCCGCCTGGGCGGGAGTGTCGACGATCGAGGGCTCGCTCACGGCCGCAACGCTATGCGAGCGGGCGGCGGAGGTGTCGCGGTTGCCGCCGGCTCGCCGGGCGCAGGGGGAGCGCCCGGCGAGGGCCGCGGGGACGTCTCATGCAGTGGTTCTATGCGGCGGTGAGAAGCGTGCGGGAGCCGACGATCGCGTCGAAGCCCTGGACCTGCAGCTGCGAGCTGTCGCCGACCATCCCGACGACGCCGGCGCCGGTCGCCAGCGCGGTCGCGGTCAGGAGCGTCGCGAGCCTGTCACGGCGCGCCTGCGCGGTCGGTGCGTCACTGTGAGCCCACATCGGATCGTCAGCCTCGATCAAGACGGTGACGTGGTGCGGTTGGTAGGCAGCGGCGGAGGCGACGAGCTCTGCGTCGTGTCCCTCAGGCCCTGCGATGAGGAGGATGTCAGTCATCATGGCCGCCAGTCTGGTCGCGGGCTGTTAAGCCGCCATAACGTGTTTGAAACGCTCTTCTCAAGACGTGTAACGGTTGTCTTAACCACGGGCGTGGGGCGGAGTTGCGGGATCGCTCCGGAATCTGGAATCAATACGTCCGGCGGTGGTTCGGTGGATCAGTGCGCGCCCCGTCGACTAGCCTGGTGAGGCGTATGCCCGAGTTGCCCGAGGTCGAGATCACCGCCCGCCTGCTCGGCGCGGCCGTCGCGGGCGCGCGCGTCGAGTCGACGCTCGCGCCCGGCATCAACGCGATCAAGACCTTCGACCCGCCGCTGCACGCGCTCGACGGCACGACGCTGACCGGCATCTCGCGCCGTGGCAAGCAGCTCGCCCTCGCCAACGACAGCGGCCTGGTGCTGCTGCTGCATTTGATGTCGGCCGGCCGCCTGCAGCTCTACGACAGACGCGCCGGCCTGCGCGACAGAACCTCGCGCGTGCTGATCCGCCTCGACGACGGCCGCGAGCTGCGGCTGCGCGAGTTCGGCACCAAGCAGCGCGCGTGGGCGAAGCTGCTGCGCGCCGAGCAGGTCGACACGGAGGAGTCGGTCGCGACGCTCGGACCGGAGGCGTGGCCCGACCCGCCGCCGTTCGGCGAGCTGTTGAGAGAGGCGCGGCCGCTGCACACGCTGCTGCGCGACCAGCGCACGATCGCCGGCATCGGCCGCTCGTGGGTCGACGAGATCCTCTGGCAGGCGAGACTGTCGCCGTTCAAGCGCGGCAAGGACCTGTCGGAGGAGGAGGCGACGACGCTGCGCGACGCGACCGTCGCGATCCTCGGCGGCGCGATCGACCACTACGAGCAGACGCTCAGACTGCCGCTGCCCGACAGACTGCCGCTGCCGCTGAAGGTCCACCGCAGACATGGCGAGCCCTGCCCGTCGTGCGGCGAGGAGCTGAAGGCCGTCCACTACGAGGACTACGTGATCTCGTACTGCCCGCGCGAGCAGACCGGCGGCAGAGTGCTGAAGGACCGCCGCATGTCGCGGCTGCTGAAGTAGCGCGCGCACGCCATCGCGCGGAGAGCGCGCCTGCCTCGTATCCTCCGCCGCGACGGATCCGCGAGCAGCGAAAGGCACCCATGATCGAGACCGGCGAGAAGGCCCCTCAGTTCACGCTTCCCGACCAGGACGGCAATGACGTCAGCCTGTCCGACTTCGCGGGCAAGACGGTTGTCCTCTACTTCTATCCGAAGGCCGACACCCCCGGCTGCACGACGCAGGCATGCGGCGTGCGCGACCATCTGCCCAACTACGCCGAGGCCGGCGCGGTCGTGCTCGGCGTCTCGCCGGACCCGGTCGCCAGAGTGAAGAGATTCGCCGACAAGTTCGCGCTCGACTTCACGCTCCTGGCCGACGAGGACCACGCGATCTGCGACGCATACGGCGTCTGGGCCGAGAAGAGCATGTACGGGAAGAAGTACTGGGGCGCGCTGCGCGCGACCTTCGTGATCGACGGCGACGGCACGGTCGCGCACGTGATCCCGAGAGTGACGCCGAGAACGCATGACGACGAGGTGCTGAAGGTGCTGGAGCAGCTGGCAGCGGCGTAGACGACCGCGAGCGTTTCGCTGACCCGTGCGCGTTCCTGCCAGTCGGCGGGAACGACGGTGGCCGCGAACGAGCATCTGCGGCTGTTCCAGCAAGGGGAGTCGCTGGCCGGCTTCGATCTGAAGTACTGGGCTTGTCCGGCGAGAGCGAGACGGCCGCGGTATCTGACCTCGGCGAGTTGGGAGGCCGACCACGCGCCGGTCGCGCTCGGTGGTCGCTTCGCGATCTTCCCGCGTCGGCGCTGTATGCCGATTGACGCTCGTGGCGATCGCTCGACGTGCCGGGGCAACGTGGCGATCTACGACTCGCGTCGCGACAGCATCCGCTCCGTGCCGCTCACGAGAGACGCCAACGGTTCACTGCCGGACATCATCTCGTTCGTGGTGAACGCGAGAGGGTGGGGCGCCTGGGTCGCGGTCAACGCGTCGCACTCCGCGAACCAGGCGGTCTGGCTGGTGCCGCCGCGTGGGGTTCCGCGACAGGTCGCGCAGACCGCCACCGGCTCGTACTCGGGAGCGTTCGACGCAGTCGCGATCAATGACCGACGGGTGTTCTGGTCGATCGGCGACGCGGCAGGGTCTCAACAGCTGAGATGACTTCGGCGACAATCCCGGATCCGCGTTGCTGCGCTAGCTGGAGCGCCGTGGTCCGCGCTCATCGTCGCCGCTGCTCCGGCGCTTAGCTCAGGGGAGCCTCCCCACTAGCGAGGGCACCAGCACCGCTGGCACGCTGCCTCTCAGTTGGGTGTCGCCGCGTCGGCTTGCGCGACACCTTCGACGACGGAGGAGAGATCGCATGCGGACGCAAAGTGCCGGGACTGCCCGTGCCAGGACGCGACGGGGACGGTGGGCGACGGGCTGCGTCGTGGCGGCGTCGCTCGCGGCGGCGGTGACGTTCACCGCCTGCGGCAGCAGCGACGACGCCGACGGCGGCACAGCCGCGGCGACGTCGGCGACGGCCACGACCACGACGGCGAGCGGCGGCGCTGGGCTCGCCGCGGTCGAGGCGAAGGTCGCCGAGCTGCGCAAGCCGCCGCGGCCGATCGACGTCCCGGCGCTGGGCAGACGCCCGCCGTCGGGCAGAAGCGCCGTCTGGATCGGCTGCAAGTACCCCGAGTGCGCGGCGGTCGCCGGCGCGCTGACGCCGGCGCTGAAGAGCCTCGGGTGGAGACTCACGACGCTGACGCCCGACGTCACGCCCGAGGCGATCGCCGCGGCGTGGACGCAGGCCGTGGCCGAGAAGCCGGGGGTCATCTTCGCGATCGACGTCGTGCCCGTCGCGGCGATCGCGGCGCAGCTGGAGCAGGCGGAGAAGGATGGCATCAAGGTCATCACGACGGGCGGGCCGACGCAGGTCGGCGATCAGGGCGTCGACGCGGCGATCGGATCGGTCCCGTTCCACCAGGCGAACGCCACCGCGATGACCGACTGGGCGATCGCCGACTCGCAGGGCAAGGGGAAGATCGTGCTGCTCTACGACCCCTCGATCCCGCTCCAGCAGAGCGTGCTGGAAGCGGTCGAACAGGCGGCCGCGCAGTGCCCCGACTGCACGCTCGACACGCTCAGAGTGCAGCTCGCCGAGGCCGGCAAGACGATACCCGGCCAGGTCGTCAGCTACATCCAGAGCCACCCCGACGTCAACTACGTGATCACGACGGGATCGGGCGCGCTCGGCATCGGGCAGGCGCTCAAGAGCGCCGGCCTGACCGACGTCAAGCTCGCCAGCTCCTTCTCGCAGCAGCAGAACCTCCAGCTCGTGAAGGACGGCGTCGAGGCGGCGGCGATCCCGAACGAGGGCGTCTCGCTCGGCTGGCGGATGGCCGACGCGGCGGCGCGCCTGGAGGCGGGCGAGACGGTGCCCGAGGCCCTCGCCGCCCCGGTCGGCCAGCGTCAGCTGTTCGACGGCGACAACATCGGCGAGGCCGACGTCAGCAGACAGTGGGACGTCCCCGACACCGCGGCCACCTTCGAGAGAGCGTGGCTCGTCCAGTGAGCGCGCTCGAGCTGCGCGCGCTGAGCAAGCGCTTCGGCGCGCAGCTCGCGCTCGCGGACGTCGACCTCGAGCTGCGCGCCGGCGAGGTGCACGCGCTGCTCGGTCAGAACGGCTCCGGGAAGTCGACGCTGATCAAGCTGCTGGCGGGCTTCCACCAGCCCGATGGCGAGCCGGAGGCGGCGGTCTTCGGCATGCCGCTCGCGCTCGGAGACGCGGCGGCGGCGCACGCGGCCGGCGTGCGCTTCGTCCACCAGGACCTGGCGCTGATCGACGGCCTCGACGTGATCGACAACCTCGCGCTGGGCGAGCGCTACGCCGGCCGCCGCTGGCTCAGCCGGCGGCGGGAGCGGGCGGCGGCAGCGGCGCTGCTGGCGGAGTTCGGCATCGAGGTCGATCCGAGCTGCCTGCTGCGCGACCTGTCGCCGGCGCAGCGGACGATGGTGGCGGTGGCGCGCGCGCTGCACCCGAGCGCCCCGCCGGCGCGCGTGCTCGTGCTCGACGAGGTCACCGCCGCGCTGCCGGAGAGCGAGGTCGAGCAGGTGTTCGCGCTCGTGCGGCGAATCCGCGACCGCGGCGGGACCGTCCTCTACGTCACCCACCGCCTCGAAGAGGTGTTCGCGATCGCCGACAGGGTCAGCGTGCTGCGCGACGGCCGCCGGGTGGCGACGGCGCCGGTCGGCCGGCTCGACCACGACAGGCTCGTCGAGCTGATCGTCGGGCGCCGCCTCGACGAGCTCTACCCGCCCGCGCCGAGACCGCGGGACGAGCTGATCCTGTCGGTGCGCGGCATCACCGGCGACGTCGCGCGCGAGATCGACCTCGACGTCCATCGCGGCGAGATCGTCGGCATCGCGGGCCTGTCGGGACCGGGACGCGAGGAGCTGCTGTACCTGCTGTTCGGCGCCCGTCCGTGGTCGGCGGGACGGCTCGTGCTCGACGGGCGGGAGCACGCGCGGCTGACGCCGTCGCGGGCGATCGCCGCCGGCCTGGCGCTGATCCCCGCCGACCGTGCGACGCGGGGCTCGACGCCGTCGCTGTCGCTGCGCGAGAACGTCACGCTGCCGCGGATCGCGAGCAACCGGATCGGCTGGGTCGCGGCACGTTCCGAGCGACGCGAGGCGGCTCACTGGCTGCAGCGACTGCGCGTCGTACCGGACGACGGCGAGCGGCCGCTGGCGCAGCTGAGCGGCGGCAACCAGCAGAAGGTCGTGCTCGCGCGCTGGTTTCGCTGCAGACCGTCCGTGCTGCTGCTCGACGAGCCGACGCAGGGCGTCGACGTCGGCTCGAAGGCCGCGATCTACGAGCAGCTCGCGGCCGGCACCGACGAGGGCCTGTCGGTCGTCGTCGCCTCGACCGACCACGAGGAGCTGGCGGCGATCTGCGATCGCGTGCTCGTGATGGCCGGCGGCCGCGTCCAGACCGAGCTGAGCGGCTCCTCGCTCAGCGCGGACGCGATCAGCGAGCGGATCCTCGTGCCGGCCGGCGCGACGACGACGACCGGGAGCTCTGGCCGCGCATGACGCTGCGCCTCTCGAACTACAGCGGCCTCGTCATCTGGGCCGCGCTGATCGCGCTGTTCGCGGTGTGGGTGCCCGATACCTTCCTCACGTCGCTGACGGTCCAGACGCTCGCCAGCGAGCAGGCGGTGACCGCGATCATCGCGATCGGCCTGCTGCCGGCGCTGGCGGCCGGCGCGTACGACCTCTCGGTCGGGGCGATGCTCGGCCTCTCCGCGATCATCGTCTCCTCGCTGACAGCGCGCTCGGGCGTGCCGCTGGTCCCGGCGATCCTGATCACGCTCGCGATCGGCGCGGGCATCGGCGCCGTCAACGCCTTCCTCGTCGTCGGCGTCGGCATCAACAGCTTCATCGCGACGCTTGCGATGAGCTCGGTCCTGATCGCGCCGGCGCGGGCGATCTCGCACGATCAGATCGTCAGCGGCGTGCCGCACTCGCTGACCGCGCTGACCGAGGGCCGCGTCCTCGGCCTGCCGGCGATCGCGATCTACATGCTCGCGATCGCCGCGGTCGTCTGGTACCTGCTCGAACACACCCCGTGGGGACGCCGCGTCGAGGCGACCGGCGCGGGCCCGGAGGCGGCGCGGCTGGCCGGCGTGCGCACCGGCCGGATGGTCTTCGGCTCGCTCGTGACCTCGGCGCTGCTGTCCTCGTGCGCCGGCATCCTGCTGGCGTCGAAGCTGAGCACCGCGACGCCGGACCTCGGGCCGGCGTATCTGCTGCCGGCGTTCGCCGCGGCGTTCCTCGGCACGACGCAGATCAAGCCGGGGAAGTTCAACGTGGTGGGGACGCTGATCGCGATCTTCCTGCTCGCGACGGGCGTCAAGGGACTCCAGCTGGCCGGTGCCGCCGACTGGGTGACCGATCTGTTCAACGGCCTGGCACTGATCATCGCGGTCGGACTCGCACTGTGGGGCGGGCGCCTGCTGCTGTTGGCGAAGACACGAAGAGGAGCAACGCAATGACCAGCATCGACGGCCTCTACCGCACCCACCTGGAGCAGTACGCGCCGACGTTCGAGCAGTTCTTCAAGCTGAGATTGGAGAACGGCATCCTGGAGGTGAGGATGCACACCGACGGCGGCCCGCTGCGCTGGGGCGGCGGCCCGCACCGCATGCTGATCCCGCTGTTCCAGACGATCGACCACGACGACGACGTCGAGGTCGTGATCCTCACCGGCACCGGCGACACGTTCAACGCGGAGCTGAACACCGAGGACTACGTCGGCCAGGGGATGCTCGGCCACTGGAACACCGAGAAGACGGGCTACGACCTGACCTACCGCGACCAGACGCGCGAGCCGATGGCGCTGCTGGGGCTGCACGTGCCGGTCATCTGCGCGATCAACGGCCCGGTCTGGGCGCACGCCGAGCTGGCGCTGCTGAACGACATCGTCATCTGCTCGGAGACGACCTCGTTCTACGACGGCCACTGGGAGCTGCTCGGGCTCGTGCCCGGTGACGGCGTGCAGACCGTCTTCCGTGAGCTGCTCGGCCACAACCGCGGCCGCTACTTCCTCTACTCGGGCCAGCGGATCGAGGCAGCGGAGGCGCTCAGCCTCGGGCTCGTCGGCGAGGTGCTGCCGGCCGAGCGGCTGCTCGACCGCGCATGGGAGATCGCAGAGAGCGTGTTCATGTCGAAGAGCCGCGTGCAGCGGCGGCTGGCGCGCGCGACGCTGATCCAGCCGTGGCGCGAGCTGTTCGTCAAGGAGATCGCGTTCGGCATGGCGCACGAATGCCTCGGCGCGGCGATCGGTCCGCCGGTGCCGCTCTCGGGGCCGCTGGCGGAGGCCTTCAGCTGACCGGTTCGACCAGGTCGCTCTCGTCGGTCACCGCGGCCGCCTCGGCGCGGTCGAGCAGGCCGGCGTCGATCGCGCGGGCGAGGTCGACGCGGTTGGCGCAACCGGTCTTCGCGTAGATGCGGCTCAGATAGGCCTCGACGGTCTTCACGCTGAGGAAGACCGTCGCGGCGATCTCGCGGTTCGTGCAGCGCTGGTGGACGAGGCGGGCGACCTGCTCCTCGGTCTCGGTCAGCAGCCTGCTCGAGCGGGCGCGCTGGCGCGGGACCGGCAGGCCGCGCCGCCGCAGCTCCGCGTTCGCCCGGCGGCGCCACGGCGCCGCCTCCAGCGACTGGAAGATCCGCGCCGCCTCGGTCAGGTTGCGCTCGGGATCGACGTCGAGCGCTCCCAGCGCGAGGCGGACCTGGCCGCGCTGCAGCGTGAGCGCGTGCTCGTCGGCGACCGCGAGCGCGTCGGTGAGCGCCTCGACGTCACCGGTCGCGCGGCCGTGCGCGAGGCGGGCGGCGACGTAGGTCTGATGGTCGAGCGTGCTGCGCTCGACCGCGACGAGGCCGGCCGTCAGCTCGGCGGCGAGCGCCGGGCGGCCGGCCTCGACCTCGACCTCCGCGAGCCGGCTCAGCAGCAGCGCCCGCACCCAGCGGGGCAGCGTCGGGCGCTCCAGCTGCCGCTTGAGCCGCGTGCGCGCGGCGTCGAGGTCGTTGGAGAGGAGGTCGAAGCCGGCGCATGCCCATACCTGCAGCGCGTCGCAGTGGGGATTGCCGGACAGCGGCTGCTCGGAGGCGCGCCGTGCGGCCGCCCACTCGCCGCGGTTGGCGAGGATCTCGATCTCGGCGGCGCGCAGGACGCCGAGGTACATCAGCGAACCGGCCGCCTCCAGCTCCTCTGAGGTCGCGGCGACGAGCGAGAGCGCCGAGGACCAGTCGCCGAGCTGCGTCGCGTTCTGGACCTGCGCGATCGCGAGGTCGTTCTTGTAGAGCGTCCAGCCGACGGCGGCGAGGACCTGCTGCGTGCGCCCGATCGCGGCCGACGCCAGCCGCGTCTCGCCCGTCCCAGCCTTCGCGTAGGCGATCGCCGAGTGCGCCGCGAGCTGGAGCGACGGCGGCGCGTCCTGGGCCGCCTCCTCCATCAGGTCGCAGAGCTGCAGCAGCTCGTCGACGCGCCGTTGGATGAAGCGCATGCGCATCAGGTGGCTGAGCGCGACGATCCGCTCGTCGGCGGGCAGCTGCGGCAGCTGCGTCTCGACCAGCCGCGCCCGCTCCAGCGCCTCCTCGGCGCGGCCGACGCCCATGTGCACGTGGGCGGCCTTGGCGAGGAACCGCGGGCTGGTGGTGCCGCGCGCCAGCTCGGCGTCGACGAGCGCGGCGGCCGCTTCCATCTCCGCGATCAGGATCAGCGCGTCGACCACCTGCGTCGCGAGCCGCGCGCGCCGCGCGCCGTCGGGCAGGTCCTGAAGCGCCTGCCGACCGGCCTCGATCGCCTCCTGCGGACGATTGGCGAGCAGCAGCGCCCGCGACAGGCGCGAGAGCAGCAGCGCGTGACGGGGGTCGGCGGGCGGCGCGATCGCGAGCGCGGCTCTGAACCACGCGATCGACGACTGCGGAGCGGTCGCGCCGGCGCGCTCGGCGGCGCGCGTGAGCATCTCGATCGCACGCTCGTCGCCGGGCTCGGCGACATGGCGGACGTGGTCGGCGACTTCGAGGTCGAGCGCCGGCGAGGAGGGCAGCTCGGCCAGCCGATCGGCGGCGAGGCGATGCCAGCGCCAGCGCGTCGCCGCCCCGATCTCCTGGTAGAGCGCCTCGCGCACGAGGTCGTGGCAGACGCGGTAGCCGCCGTCGTCGCCGAGCCGCAGGATGCCGAGGCCGACGAGCGAGTCGAACGCGGCGTCGGCCTGCGCGGGGGAGAGCTCGGCCAGCTCGGCGGCCAGCCCGACACGGCCGGGGCCGACGACGCGCAGCAGCGCCACCGCGCGACCGAGCGCGTGCGCATCCGGACCGACGCGCAGCACCCGTCGCAGGAACCAGCGCAGCCGGTTCTCGGAGAACTCGGCCTGGTCGAGCGCCGCGTCCGGTCCGGGCGCGCCGCCCTCCGTGAGGTTGAGCACCGCCTGCAGCGCGAAGAACGGGTTGCCGTCGCTGTGGCGTTGCACCGCGGCGACGAGCCGGTCGCCGCGCGCGGCGCCGGCAAGCAGCGGCGTGACGAGCTGCTCGACCGCTTCGTCCGAGAGCGGTCCGAGCGCCAGCTCGGCGACGAGCCCGTCGCGGTGCAGGCGCTCCAGCAGCCGGTCGACGGCCGCCGGCGTGGCGGCATCCGGGCTGCGCAGGTTGCCGGCCAGCACGAGCGCATGGCGCTCGCGTTGGCGCAGGAGGCTCGCGACCAGCACGACCGTGTCGTCGTCGGCCAGCGCGAGGTCGTCGAAGGCGAGCACGACCGGCCGCTCGGCGGCGAGCGCGGAGAAGAAGCGCGCGGCGGCGGCGTGCAACGAGGCGGGCGGCTCCTCGGAGGCGACGTCGAGCGCCGCGACCAGCTCGACGGCCAGCGCGGCCGCTCCGGCGTCGAGCCGGCCGACGCAGCTCGCGACCGCGTGCCGCAGTCCGGAGTAGGGCACGAGGCGGTCGAGCTCGTCGGCGCGCACGTCGACCGCGAGCCAGCCGTCGGCCGCGAGCGCGGCGACCGCGTGCGTCAGCAGACTCGACTTGCCGATGCCGGCCTCGCCGCGCAGCAGCACCGCGCGGCTGGTCGCGTCGCGCGCCTCTCCGACCATCCGCGCGAACGCGCTCAGCTCGCGGTCGCGACCGACCAGCGGCAGCTCCGCCGGACCGCGTGCGACCGCATCGTGCACCTGCATGGACAGCGCCCTCTCTCCTGGACTCCGCGGCAGACGATAGCGCCCGTCGCTTATCTGCCGGGTGCTTCCCTCCTTGTCGAGAGGGTCCTCGGCGAGGATGCTGCTCGCACGCTGGAGGATGAGGAAAGGGACGTGATGGACGCGGTTGCTTCGACGACGTACGGGCGGGTTCGCGGGACGGTGGAGGACGGCGTCGCGGTCTTCCGCGGGGTGCCCTACGCGGCGGCGCCGGTCGGCTCGCTGCGGTTCGCGCCGCCGGTCGCGCCCGCGTCGTGGGACGGTGAGCGCGACGCGACCGCGTACGGCCCGGCCGCCCCGCAGATCGGGCTCGACGGCGTCGCCGCGGAGATCTTCGCGCCGGCCTTCCCCAGCGGCGAGGACTGCCTCAGCCTCAACGTCTGGACGCCCGACCTCGGCGGCGCCGGCCTGCCGGTGCTCGTCTGGATCCACGGCGGCGCGTTCCTGTTCGGCGGCAGCGGCGACGACCTGCTCGACCGCGGCGCGTTCGCCCGCTCGGGCGTCGTCGTGGTGTCGGTCAACTACCGCCTCGGCCTCGACGGCTTCCTGCACGTCGACGGCGATCCGGCCGGCGGCAACTACGGGACGCTCGACCAGCTCGCGGCGCTGCGCTGGGTGCAGGAGAACATCGCCGCCTTCGGCGGCGATCCCGGCCGCGTGACGGTCGGCGGCGAGTCGGCCGGCGCGACCGCCGTCTGCGCGCTGCTGGCGGCGCCGGCGGCGCGCGGCCTGTTCGCGCGCGCGATCGCGCAGAGCGCCTACCCCGAGCCGCTGCTGTCGCAGGCGTCGGGCGCGATCATGGCGCGCGAGGTCGCCAGAGGGCTCGGGTTGGCCGACGGCGATCTCGAGGGGGTGCGGGCGCTGCGCGAGCGCGAGCCCGAGCGCGTGATCGCCGTCGTCAAGTCGCTCTTCGAGCAGGCGGCGACGCGCGACGCCGAACGCTTCGGCGATGAGATCGCGGCGCTGATGAACCCGTTCATGCCGCTCGTCGGCGGCGCCGTCGTGCCGCGGCGGCCGCTGGAGGCGGCGCGGGCGGGCGAGCTGGCCGACGTCGACCTGCTGATCGGCACCAACCGCGACGAGTTCCGCCTCGTCTTCGGCCTCGGGATGATGGCGATCGACGACGAGATCGTGGGCGCGATCTTCGAGGCGACCTTCCCCGGCCAGGGCGCCGAAGCGCTCGCGCTCTACGCCGAGACGCGCCCGGACGCGTCGCCGGTCGACCTGCTCGCGGCGCTGGAGACCGACCGCTCCTACCGCGTCGGCTCGACGCTGCTCGCCGACGCGCACGCCGCGCAGCGGCCCGGCTCGACCTTCTTCTACCGCTTCTCGTGGGAGTCGGCCGCCTTCGACGGCGCGATCGGCGCCGCGCACGCCGTCGAGCTGCCGTTCGTCTTCGACGCGCTCGACACGCCGATGGCGCGCGCGCTCACCGGCGACGGCGCCCCGCAGGCGCTCGCCGACGACGTCCATCGCGCCTGGGTCGCCTTCGTCGTCTCCGGCAACCCCGGCCACGCCGGGCTGCCCGACTGGCCGGCCTACGACGCGACGACCCGCCCCGTGCTGGAGCTGGCCGGCGAGCACCGCCTGCTCCGCGATCCCGACGGGCGCGAGCTTGCGCTCTGGGTCGCCCCGGCTGCCGAGGCGGCCTGAGATGCCGGAGCGGTTCCCCCCGATCGGCGACCTCCTGACCGCGCTCGCCGCGACGCGGCCCGACGACCCGGCGGTGACGTGCGGGGACGAGAGCGTCACCTTCGCGCAGCTCGAGTCACGCGCGAACCGGCTGGCGCGCGCCTACGCCGAGCTGGGCGTGCGCGAGGGCGACTTCGTCAGCGTCGGGCTGCCCAACGGCGTCGAGCTGTACGCGGCCTCCTACGCGATCTGGAAGCTCGGCGCGGTGCCGCAGCCGCTCTCCTACCGGCTGCCGGCGCGCGAGCTGGAGCAGGTGATCGCGGTCGCCGACCCGTCGCTGATCGTCGGCTTCGGCGAGGAGGTCGCGGCCGGCCGCGCGGCGGTGCCGGCGGGCTTCGAGCCGGCCGCGACGCTGAGCGACGGGCCGCTGGAGAGCCGCGTCTCGCCGGCCTGGAAGGCGCCGACGTCGGGCGGCAGCACCGGCGTGCCGAAGCTGATCGTCTCCGGCTCCAGCGGCGCCTTCGACGTCGACGCGGCCGCCGCGGGCTTCGGCATGCGGCGCGGGCAGGTCCAGCTCGTCCCCGGCCCGCTGTACCACAACGCGCCGTTCGCCTGGTCGATGCTCGGCTCGCACGTCGGCCAGCACGTCGTCGTGCTGCCGCGCTTCGACGCCGAGGCGGCGCTCGCGGCGATCGAGCGGCATCGCGTCGGCTGGCTCAGCCTCGTGCCGACGATGATGCAGCGGATGCTGAAGGTGCTCGACGACCGTCCGGGCGTCTACGACCTCAGCTCGCTCGACCTGATCTACCACACCGGCGCGCCCTGTCCGCCGTGGCTGAAGGAGCGTTGGATCGACCTCGTCGGCGGCGAGCGTCTCGTCGAGGGCTACGGCGGAACCGAGGCGATCGCCTTCACGGTGATCGACGGAACCGAGTGGCTGGAGCACCGCGGGTCGGTCGGCCGCGTCGTCGCGGGCGAGATGCGCGTCGTCGACGCCGACGGGCGCGAGCTGCCGGCCGGCGAGGTCGGCGAGATCTTCCTGCGGCGCCCCGCCGGCACGCCGCCGACCTACCACTACGTCGGCGCCGAGCCGCGCGTGCTCGACGGCGGCTGGGAGTCGCTCGGCGACATGGGCCGCTTCGACGACGACGGCTACCTCTACCTCAGCGACCGCCAGCTCGACATGATCGTCAGCGGCGCGGCCAACGTCTATCCGGCCGAGGTCGAGGCCGCGGTGCTGGAGCACCCGCAGGTGCTCACCGCCGCGGTCGTCGGCCTGCCGGACGACGACCTCGGCCAGCGCGTCCACGCGGTCGTGCAGGCGGAGGGCGCGCTCGAGGAGGAGGCGCTGCGCGCCTTCGTCTCCGAGCGGCTCGTGCGCTACAAGGTCCCGCGCTCGTTCCGCTTCGTCGACGAGCCGCTGCGCGACGAGGCCGGGAAGGTCCGGCGCGCGGCGGTGCGCGAGCAGGAGCTCGCCTGGACCTCCACTCACAAAGGAAGCAGATGAGCGACTACAGATACCTGCGCTACGAGCGGCTCGACGACGGCAGGATCGTCCGCATCGTGCTCGACCGGCCGCGCAGCCGCAACGCGCAGAACCGCGGGCTGCTGGTCGAGCTCGACGAGGCCTTCGTGCGCGCCGAGCGCGACGACGAGGTGCGCGTCGTGATCCTCGCGGGCGCCGGGCGGACCTTCTCCTCCGGGCACGACCTCGGCACGCAGGAGTACCTCGCCGAGACCGCGCCGGGCCCGGATCAGCACCCGACCCACCAGATCAACGGCGGCACCCGGCTGGCTGCCGAGCGCCGCATGCTGCAGGAGCACCACTACTTCCAGGAGAACACGAAGCGCTGGCGCAACCTGCGCAAGATCACGATCGCCGAGGTGCAGGGCGAGATCTTCTCGGCCGGGCTGATGCTCGCCTGGGCCTGCGACCTGATCGTCGCCGCCGACGACGCGCGCTTCGCCGATCCCGTCGGCCCGCGCCTGGGAGGCTCGGGCGTCGAGTACTTCGGCCACCCGTGGGAGTTCGGTCCGCGCAAGGCGAAGGAGCTGCTGCTGACCGGCGACGCGATCGACGCCGACGAGGCATACCGGCTCGGGATGGTCAGCAAGGTCTTCCCGCTCGCCGACCTGCCGCGGCGCACGCTGGAGTTCGCGCGCCGGATCGCGCAGGTCCCGACGATCGCAGCGCTCGGGACCAAGGACGCGGTCAACCAGACCGTCGACGCGCAGGGCTTCCAGACGGCGCTCGCCAACGCCTTCTCGATGCACCAGATGCTGCACGCGCACTGGGCCGAGCTGCATGGCAGCGACTGGCCGCTGGCGACCGAGGAGGACGGCGTCCCCGACTGGCGCACCGCGCCGCCGGTGTCACTTGCCGTCAAGGACGCGGTCGGCGGCGGACCCGCGAGGGCGGCATGACTCCCACCGTCGTTGGCAGCATCGAGGCGCTGCGGGGGATGGCCGGCGCCGAGCTCGGCCCCGGCGCGCCCGTGACGATCGAGCAGGCGCGGATCGACGGCTTCGCGGAGCTGACCGGCGACCGCCAGTGGATCCACACCGATCCCGAGCGCGCGGCGGCCGGTCCCTTCGGCGCGCCGACCGCCCACGGCTTCCTCACGCTGTCGCTGGTGGGACCGCTGTCGGGCGCGCTGCTGCGGGTCGAGGGCACGTCGATGAGCGTCAACTACGGGCTCGAGCGCGTGCGGTTCCCGTCGCCGGTGCCGGTCGGCGCGTCGGTCCAGGCTCGCGCGCGGATCGTCTCGGTGAGCGACGTCGCGGGCGGCGTGCAGGCGCTGATCCGGGTGACCGTCGAGATCCCCGGCGCGCCGAAGCCGGCCTGCGTCGCCGACACCGTCGTGCGCTTCTACGCGTGAGCGCCCAGGTGCCGAAGGAGAGCGCGTCGCAGCCGCACGACACTCACAGACGTCGAGAGCGAGCCCGCTGAACTGGACATTTCGTCGCGTCGCCACGTGATAGGTAGGGCATCAACGATGTAGGCACGTCGTTGACCGCATCCACCAGAGAGGGAACACGTTGTCCACACCGACCTACGCAGTCGTCGACCCCGCGACGGGGACGACGCTCAAGACCTACGACGTCATCAGTGACGAGGCGCTGAAGGATGCGATCGGCCGGGCCGCGGCGGCGGCGACGCCGTGGGGCCGGGAGACGACGCTCGAGGAGCGCGTGGCGGTCCTGCGCAGAGCGGCCGAGCTGCACACCGAGCGGCGCGAGGAGCTGGCGGCGATCATCGTCCGCGAGATGGGCAAGCCGGTGCAGGAGGCGCTCGGCGAGGTCGACTTCAGCGCGGCGATCTACGAGTACTACTGCGACAACGCGGCGGAGCTGCTGAAGGACGAGCCGATCAGACTGCTCGACGGCGAGGGCTCGGCGCTCGTGCGCCGGACCCCGGTCGGCTTGCTGCTCGGGATCATGCCGTGGAACTTCCCGTACTACCAGGTGGCTCGCTTCGCCGGCCCGAACCTGCTGATCGGCAACACGATCCTGCTCAAGCACGCGCCGCAGTGCCCGGAGTCGGCCGCCGCGATGGAGCAGATCTTCCACGACGCCGGCCTCCCCGCCGACGCCTACGTCAACATCTACGCGACCAACGAGCAGATCGAGTGGGTGATCGGCGATCCGCGCGTTCAGGGCGTCTCGCTGACGGGCTCCGGCCGCGCCGGCGCCGCCGTCGCCGCGATCGCCGGGCGCCACCTGAAGAAGGTCGTGCTCGAGCTGGGCGGCTCCGATCCGTTCCTCGTGCTCAAGAACGACGACCTCGACGCGGTCGTGGAGGCGGCGGTCGCCGCGCGCATGGGCAACGGCGGCCAGGCCTGCAACGCGGCGAAGCGGTTCGTCGTGCTCGACGAGCACTACGACGAGTTCCTCTCCAAGCTCGCCGCGTCGATGACGGCGATGCAGCCGGGCGACCCCTCCTCCGACGAGACGACGCTCGGTCCGCTGTCGTCGGAGGCGGCGGCCGAGCGGCTGGAGTCGCAGGTCGAGCAGGCGCTCGCCAGCGGCGCGCGGCTGGTCGCCGGCGGCGGTCGCGACGGCGCCTACTTCAAGGCGACGGTGCTGGCCGACATCGCGCCCGACAACCCGGCCTACCGGGAGGAGTTCTTCGGCCCGGTCGCGCAGGTCTACCGCGCCGCCTCCGAGGAGGAGGCCGTGCGGCTCGCGAACGACACGCCGTACGGCCTCGGCTCGTACGTCTTCTCCAGCGACGCCGAGCAGGCGGCGCGCGTCGCCGACCAGATCGAGGCCGGCATGGTCTTCGTCAACGTCGTCGACGCCGATGGCGTCGAGCTGCCGTTCGGCGGTGTCAAGGGCTCCGGCTTCGGCCGCGAGCTGGGCCGCTTCGGCGCCGACGAGTTCGTCAACAAGAAGCTGATCCGCGTCGGCGGCTGACCGTCGCGAAGCGCACTGTGGGCCTCCCCGGCGGCGTCAAGCCGCCGGGGAGGCGCATCACGGCATCGGTGTGACCCCGAAGCGGCTGAGCACGGGGACGATCGGCGAGACGAAGGTCAGGTCGAGGCCGTTGGCGACGCCGACCACCATGCCCACCAGCTCCGAGGAGCCGGGCAGCAGGACCGGTGCGCCCGAGTCGCCCTGCTGCGCGAAGCTGCCCGGCTGGCCGCTGCCGACGATCCCCATCTGACCTTCGAACAGCGCCGGCGTGTTGCCGAACGCGGTCGTGTAGCGCATGTCGTACTGGTAGGTGCCCTTCGTGTGGCCGGTGCTCCAGCCGACCTTCTCGACGGCGTCGCCGTGCGCGGCGGCGCCGATGCCGGCGATCGGGCCGATGCCGACGACGCCCGGATGCGCCTGCGTCGCGTCGCGCAGGTCGCTGACCGCGGCATCCATTACGTTGGCGGTGACGCCGCCCAGCTGGAGCTGCTCGAAGTCGCGCACCGGCCCGGCGGTGTCGGCGGGCGAGAGGCCGCCCGCCGCCGCGCCCGGCTGGCGGACCGTGTCGGTTCTGCGGACCGCCCGGTTCACACCTGCCAGCGTGTGGTTGCAGCCGAGCAGCAGCGGCTGCTGGGCGCTGTCCTCGACGACGCAGGTGATCGTTCCGGTCTCACCGCCGCCGACGTCGCCTGAGACCGACTCTCCGCCGCGCGCCGCGGGCAGGATCGGTCCGGAGTAGCGCGTGAGGACCTCGCCGCCGAGGCCGAGGGCCTCCGCCACGCTGGCTCCGTCGAGCTTGACGTCCTCCGCGAGGAAGACCGTCACCGTCTGATGCTGCCGGTCGAGCCCGACGGCCGCGACAGGTGTCCGGCGCTGCTCGAAGTCGAGCCCCGTCTCGGCGGTCGCGCGGCGGATCGTCAGCCCGACGTCAGGCGCGTCGAGGAACGGGAGACGCAGCAGGACGTCGGAGAGGACCTGGTAGGTCGCGTCGAGTTGTCCGAAGCCCGAAGCCTCCATCGCTCACGCCTTCGCCGCCGGTGGTCCGAGGCCCGTGAGCGCCTGACGCGTCCCCCAGGCGGCCAGGCCCCAGACGAAGAGCGCCGACCAGTCGCTGATGCTCGCCCCGAAGGTCGCGTCGTCGAGGTAGGTCAGCTTGAAGCCGATCGCCAGCACGACGAGCACGACGATGCCCGACGCGATCGGGATCGCCGTCTTCGCGATGTCCGCGAGCGTGTCGAAGGTCGCTCCCGGCGACGTGAGGAGGACCGTCGCGGGCAGCGCGGCGGAGGCCGTGCCGAGCACGCCGCCGACGCCCGCCGGCAGCGGCGTCCCGGGCGCGGCGGCCGCCTGCGCCGGCTGCAGCAGGTCATATCGCCGCCGCACCTCGGCGAGCAGCGGCGGCAGCGCGGGGGCCGCGTCGCCCGGGTCCGGCGAGACGTCCGCGATCGCTCTGCGGGCGGCTTCGACCGTCTGCGTGAAGGCGTCGTATGCCGCGTCCTTCTGCGCGGCCTGCTCAGCTCTGCTGCTGAGGTCGGTGAGCTGCAGCCCGGCGGCGTGCGCCTGCATCAGCTCCTCGGCGGCGCGCTGCACAGCGGCGACCTCTCTGTCGAATCCAGCCGCGTACGAGCGGATCGCGTCCCCGAGCGCGCCCACGGTCCCTTCGAGCCGCTGGACCCACGCGACCAGCGTCATCCGGAAGGGGTCCGACAGCGCGGCGTCTTGCAGATCGCGGCTCTGCCGCAGCGCGCGAACGGCCGCCTCGAGTGAATCGAGCTGTCTCGTGGCCGTCGCGAGGTCCTGTCCGCGCAGCTCGCGCGTAGCGTCGAACAGCGGCGTCAAGAGCGCCTTCTCGCTCGCCGGCAGCGCGTTGATCCGCTGCCGCAGCCGTTCGGCGGCCGTGCTGAACTCGCGCTTGGGCGCGAGCTTGAAGATCCGCTCGATCAGCCATCCGAAGAAGAGGCCGAAGACCAGCAAGAGGAGCGGGAGCAGCGGGCCGTAGCGGACGTCGAGCGAGAACGGGATCACGACCTGGTCGGCGCTGGAGCTCGGCGTCAGCAGCAGCGCGCCGTCGTAGTGATCCGGCGCGAGGCGGTCGCCGACCGCGATCGTCACCTGACGCGGGTCTCCGGAGCCATCGCTGGTTCCCGCCAGCTCCTCGACGGTCGGGTCGTGATCGCCCTGCAGGACGAGCAGCGCTCTGGCGACGCTCACCTCGGCGGTGCGCGGTTTGGGACGGATGAGGATCACGACGTCGTCGCCGGCGTCCGTGACCAGGTCGTTGCCCGCGCACGGCAGCGAGCAGGTCGTCAGCCGCTGAGCGGGCTCGGCGATCACGGGGGCGAAGGTCGGCGCGGCGGCGCCCTGCGCGCTGGCGGGCAGGGCGATGGCGGCGGCGACGGCGACGAGGACAGCGCGCCTTGTCCGAGGCAGCATGCGCGCCAGTATCGCCGCCGCTTCCTCCTAATTACAAGAAACCAGAGTACATGATCGCAGTTCCCGCGCGCCAAGATCGGCACGCGGGCTGGCGCGCGCGGCGCCAGCAGGGAAGAGTCGCGATGTGGAGAGATGGGCGACCACCCTGCGGTCGAACGAGTCAGAGCTGCTGGCGCGCTTCCCTGGGCCGATCTATCTCGTCGACGAGGAGTGGCGGCTGGCCTTCATCAGCGAGGAGGGCGCGGCGCTTCTGCGGCGACCGGCCGACGAGCTGATCGGGCGCACGATGTGGGAGAGCTACCCGGACCTGCGCGGCACCATCGTCGAGCGCGAGCTGACGCGCGCCCGCGACGAGCAGATCCCGGTTCAGTTCGAGAACCGCTACGAACCGCTCGACACGTGGTTCGCCGTCAGCGCCACCCCCTTTCAGCACTGGCTGCTGGTCGCCTTCCACGACATCACCGTGCAGAAGCGCGCGGAGGCGCGCTCGGCCGAGCTGGCCGCCGAGCAGGCGGCGATGGCGCGGATCTCCGCCGCTGTCGCGCGCCGCTCGCCGCCGCACCGCCTGTTCGCGCAGGTCGCCGACGAGGCGGCACGGCTGCAGGGGGTCGACGGCGGCTCGGTCGTCCAGTTCACCGGCGCCGATCGTGTGCGCGTCGTCGGCGTCTCCACCCGCCATCCGTCGCCGCTGCTCGTGGTGACCGGCGACCAGGTCGACGACGAAGGGATCTTCGACGAGCTGCGCGCGACCGGCGAGCCGGTGCTCGTGCGCGCCGACGACAAGGAGCACGGCGCGCGCCTGCGCGCCGCCGGGCGCGTCGCGTGGCTGCAGGTGCCGATCTACGTCGAGGGCAAGCTGTGGGGTGCGCTCGGCCTCACCAGCCTCAGAGCCGACGCCTTCGACGAGGCGTCGATCGGGCGCCAGCGCGACCTCGCCGAGCTGCTCAGCGTCGCGATCGGCAACGCTGACGCGCACGAGCGGCTGGCGCGGATGGCCGCGACCGACCCGGTCAGCGGCCTCGCCAACCACCGCGTCTTCCACGCGCGGCTGAGGGAGGAGGCCGCCGACGCCAGCCGCCGCTCGCGGCCGCTGACGCTCGCCGTCTTCGACCTCGACCGCTTCCGCGACGCCAACGACCTGCACGGCCACCTCGCCGGCGACGCGATCCTCGCCGAGGTCGGCGAGCGGCTGACCGAGTTCGCCGCCCCGGGCCAGCTGCTGGCGCGGATCGGCGGAGACGAGTTCGCGTTGATCATGCCGGGCTGGACGCCGTCGATCGCGCGGCCGGTCGTCGAGCGCGCCTGCGCCGCGATCGGCGCGAGTCCGTTCGGCGAGCACCGCACCGCGCTGACGGCCTCGGCCGGCCTCGCCGACCTCGCCTCCGCCGGCCACGGCGAGCTGCTGTTCGCCTGCGCGGACGGCGCGCTCTACTGGGCCAAGCTCAACGGCCGCGACCTCGTCTGCACCTTCGAGCCGTCGATCGTCCACGAGCTGTCGCCGACCGACCGCGCCGAGACGCTGCTGCGGCGCAAGACGCTCGCGGGCATCACCGCGCTGGCGCGCGCGATCGACGCGAAGGACCCGACGACGAGCCGCCACTCCGAGCGTGTCGCGCGGCTGGTCGAGCAGCTCGCGCGCGCCTGCGGCTGGGAGGAGCGGCGGATCCGGCTGCTGAAGGAGGCGGCGCTCGTCCACGACGTCGGCAAGATCGGCATCCCCGACGCGATCCTGCTGCAGACCGGCCGGCTCACCGCCGAGCAGTACGAGGTGATCAAGCGCCACGCCGCGCTCGGTGCCGACATCGTCGACGGCGTGCTGCTGCCCGAGCAGGTCCAGTGGGTCCGCAGCCATCACGAGCGGCCCGACGGCCGCGGCTATCCCGACGGGCTGGGCGCGGCCGAGATCAGCTCCGGCGGCGCGCTGATGAGCATCGCCGACACGCTCGACGTGATGACGGTCAGCCGCCCCTACAGCCGGCCGCTGCCGCTCGACCAGGCGGTCGCCGAATGCGAGCGGCTGGTCGGAGCGCAGTTCATGCCCGAGGCCGCGATCGCGCTGCGCACGCTCTACCGCGCCGGCGCGCTCGAGGACTGGGACGTGCCGCAGCCCGACTGACGCTCAGCGACGCGCCCGCCGCCGCAGCGGCGCGCGCGGGCTCAGCGCCGCTTCTTGCGCTTGCGCTTGGCGGCGGCCGGCTGGCCGAAGGCGTTCTGGCCGTCGCCGTCCGGGTCGTCGTCGACGACGACCGCGTCGACGCTGCCGCCGCCGCGCTTCTCCTCCGCGGCGCGGACGCGCTGCTCGCGCATCTCGGCCGCGGTCGGCCACAGCTCTTCTCTGCCGCTCGCCCACGACGGCGGCTCTCTCGCGCCGCCGACGTTCCACAGCAGCAGCGCCAGCATCGCCAGCCAGTACGCCTGGACGATCGGCAGCGGCAGCAGCGCGATCACGAAGAGGACGGCGCTGAAGACGCCGAGGTAGCCGAGGAAGCGCGTCAGCAGCCCGACTCTCATCGCGTTCAGCGCGACGAGGATCAGGCCGATCGCGAAGGCGAACTGGAAGACGATGCCGACGAAGATGAAGGGGCCGTAGCTCTGCGCCTCCTTCAGCTCCTCCCAGGTCAGCGTGCTCTCGGTCGCGAAGTGGTCGAGCCGGATCGCGGAGACGATCTGCAGCACGACGCTGAAGATCGCCAGGCCGACGCCGCCGAGCACCAGCAGCGGCCGCACGAACGGTTGGATTCTCGTGCGGTTGCCGACGGCGCGCAGCAGGAAGTCGCCGACGAAGGTGATCGCCAGCAGCCCCAGCGCCGACAGCACCGCGCTGAGCAGGACGGCGCTGCGATGGTCGGCCTGCAGCAGCGCGTTGGCGATCGCGTTGTCCGGGATGTCGGAGCCGATCAGGACGCGCCCGACCAGCGGCGAGGCCAGCACCAGGATCGCGGCGACGCCGGAGACGATGGCCACGCGCCGGCGCCCGTGCGCCTCCGCCTGGAGGAAGTCGTTCGTGGCCATGTGCGCACATGCTAACCGGGCGCTCGCGCCGACGACGCGCGCCCGCCGGGCGGCCTGGTGCGCGGACCGGCGGCGGCGACCGAGGCGGCGTGCGGCCGCGCCGCCGCGGATAGACTCGCGCGATGGCGAACGGGGTCATCGCCGTCTACGGCGCGACCGGCTACACCGGGACGCTCGTGGCGCACGAGCTGCGCCGCCGCGGGCTCGACTGCGTGCTCGCCGGCCGTGACGCCGGCAAGCTGGCGCGGCTGGCCGACAGCCTCGGCGGCGACGTGCCGACGCACGCGGTCGAGCTGGAGGACCGCGACGGGCTGCGCCACCTGTTCGGCGACTGCGCCGTCGTGGTCGACTGCGCCGGTCCGTTCATGCGCTACGGCGAGCCGATCGTGCGCGCCGCGATCGAGACCGGCAGCCACTACGTCGACACGACCGGCGAGCAGCCGTGGATCGACCTGCTGCACCGTCGCTGGGACGACGCCGCGCGCGCCGCCGAGGTCGCGGTCGTGCCGGCCGCCGGCTTCGACTACGTGCCCGGCGACCTGATCGCCCACCTCGCCGCGCGGGGGCTGGAGCCGTTGCGCGAGCTGACGATCGCCTACGCGACACGTGACGTGCGCCCGACGCGCGGCACGACCCGCACCGCGCTGGAGCAGGCGCGCGACGGCGGGCTCGTCTACGACGACGGCGACTGGCGCCCGGCGCCGCTGCGGACGCCGCGCGCCCGCTTCCGCTTCCCCGACCCGGTCGGCTGGCAGCCGGTGATGCGGTACCCGTCGGGCGAGGTCGCGATGGTCCCGCGCCACGTGCGCACGCGCCGTCTGACGACGCTGATGACGGTCGAGACGCTCGTCGGCAGCGCCGCCGCCGCGCCGCTGGTGCCGCTGCTGATCCCGGCCTTCACGCTGGCGCTGCGGACGCCGCTGGGCAGCCTCCTGCACGCGGCCGTCGACCGGCTGCCGGAGGGGCCGTCGGAGCAGCAGCGGCAGGCCGCGCGCTTCACCGTCGTCGCGGTCGCGCAGGGCGAGGACGGCCGCTCGCGCGCGGGCGTCGTGCGCGGGAGCGACGTCTACGGCCTGACGGCGGTGACGGTCGTCGAGAGCGCCGTGCGGATGCTCGCGCCGGAGTTCGCGGGCGTCGGCGTCCACGCCCCCGCGAGCGCCTTCGATCCGGCGAGCTTCCTCGACGCCCTGGCCGACGCCGGCATCAGCTGGGAGCTGGATCCGGCATGAGCGCGGGTTTGTGCATCGATGCGATGTACAGACCCGCAGTGATCGGCTAGAGCAGGGCTTGGAGCGCCGCGAGCGCTTCGCCGTCGGCTGTGCGCCGGGCGGCGGGGATCAGCGCGGCGAGCGCGTCGGTCGTCTCGACGAGGTGCGGCGGCGTGGCGCTGCCGGTCACGAGCGCGACGGGGACGGCGACGGCGCGCAGCTCGCGGCGCGTCACCGGCCAGCTCGCGAGCCCGCCGAAGTCGGCGAAGAAGGCGCGGTGGGCGGCTCTGACGGCAGCGTCGGCGCCGGGCCGCCATGCCTCGACGGCGCTCGCCGGGCCGCCGTCGCGCAGCGCCGCCTCCAGCAGCGACCGCTGCTCGGAGAGGACCGCGGTCGCGGCGTCGGAGAACTGGTAGGCCGGCGGCTCGATCAGCACGGCGCCGCGCAGCAGCCCCGGCAGCCGCACGAGCAGGTCGAGCACGATCAGCGCGCCGAAGCCCGCGCCGACGGCGAGCGGGTCGGCACCGCCCAACGCCCCCAGCACCGCGCGCGCGTCCTCCGCCTGCTCCTGCACGGTCGTGCGCTCGTACGGCTCGGGCGCGCCGCTGGCGCCGTAGCCGCGGCGGTCGTAGGCGAGCGTGCGGACGCCGTCGCCGAGCGCGGCGACGAGCGGCTCCCAGGCGCGCGTGTCGGCCGCGAGGTCGTGCACGAGCAGGACGGTCGGCCCGGCGCCGCGCGGGTCAGCGGCGAGCGCGACGCCCGCGCCTTCGACGGTCTCGGTCATCGCCTGGAGCCTACGCCGTCGCGCTGTGCCGGCGCGCCCCCGCGAGGGCGCCGCGCCGGGCTCCCCAGGCCGGCGAGCGCGGGGGAGTAGGATCCTTCTCATGGAAGGCTTCGGAGGACTTTTCGGCGATCCGGACGAGCTTCAGCGCAAGATGGCGGAGTTCGCGGACCAGATGCAGGGCGCCCAGAGACTGGCGTGGGCGGACAACGCGATCAAGCTCGCCGTCGACTTGACGGTCGCGGCCGTCAACCGCGTGAACATCCAGGGCACGACGGAGGAGCAGGCGCAGCAGATCCGCAGCGTCATGGCCGTCGTCTTCCCGGAGGCGGTCACGCTCGTGCGCGAAGCGCGCCAGGGCTTGCAGTAGCGCACCCGCACCGCTCCCTCCCGTCAGCGGGCGGAATCCCGTTCCCGCCCGCAGACGGGTAAAACTCTCGGCGGGCACGCAGGACGAGAGAGGAGCGAGATGGCAGGCACCGCAGCAGGAGACGGCGAGACGCTCGAGCGGGAGCTCGACGAGATGCTGGAGATCGAGCGGTTCGATCCGCCGGAGGAGTTTCGCCGGCAGGCGCTCCTGAGCGATCCGGCGATCTATGAGCAGGCGGCCGCGGATCCGCAGGGCTGGTGGGCCGGACAGGCCGAGGCGCTGCACTGGTTCGAGCCGTGGGAGACCGTCCTCGACGACAGCGACCCGCCGTTCTACAAGTGGTTCACGGGCGGCAAGCTGAACGCCTCGTACAACTGCCTCGACCGCCACGTCGAGGCCGGCATCGGCGATCGCGTCGCCTACCACTGGCGCGGCGAGGAGGGCGAGCGGCGGGATGTCACCTACGCCGACCTGCACCGCGACGTGCAGCGCTTCGCCAACGCCTTGAAGGACCTCGGCGTGCGGCAGGGCGACGTCGTCGGGATCTACCTGCCGATGATCCCCGAGGTCGTCGTCGCGATGCTCGCCTGCGCCCGCATCGGCGCGCCGCACAACGTCGTCTTCGGCGGCTTCAGCGCCGAGTCGGTCAAGGAGCGGATGGAGTTCTCCGAGGCGAAGGTGCTGATCACCGTCGACGGCGCCCGCCGCAAGGGCAAGACCGCGCCGATCAAGGCGAGCGTCGACGAGGTGATGGGCGATCTCGACAGCTTGAAGACGGTCGTCGTCGTCAGACACGCCGGTCTCGACGGCGTGCCGATGAGCGACGGCAGAGACGTCTGGTACGACGAGGTCTGCGCCGCCGCCGACCCCGTCTGCCCGGCCGAGCCGCTCGACGCCGAGCATCCGCTGTTCATCCTCTACACGTCGGGCTCGACCGCCTCGCCGAAGGGGATCCTGCACACCACGGGCGGCTACCTCACCGGCGTCTCGACGACGCACAGACACGTCTTCGACCTCAAGCCGGAGAGCGACGTCTACTGGTGCGCGGCCGACGTCGGCTGGATCACCGGCCACTCGTACATCGTCTACGGCCCGCTCGCCAACGGCGCGACGTCGGTGATGTGGGAGGGCGCGCCCGACTACCCGCACAGAGGGATCTGGTGGGAGGTCGCGCAGGAGACGAGAGCGACGATCCTCTACGCCGCCCCGACGGCGATCCGCACCTTCATGAAGTGGGGCCACGAGATCCCCGAGGGCTACGACCTGAGCGCGCTGCGGCTGCTCGGATCGGTCGGCGAGCCGATCAACCCGAAGGCGTGGCTCTGGTACCACAAGGTGATCGGCGGCGGCCGCTGCCCGATCGTCGACACGTGGTGGCAGACGGAGACCGGCGCGATCATGATCACGCCGCTGCCGGGGATCACCTCGACCAAGCCGGGCTCGGCGACGAGGCCATTCCCGGGCGTCTTCGCCGAGGTCGTCAGCGAGGCCGACGGCACGCCGGTCGAGAGCGGCCAGGGGCTGCTGGTGCTGACGCAGCCGTGGCCGTCGATGCTGCGCACGCTCTACAAGGAGCACGACCGCTTCGTCGAGACCTACTTCGCCCGCTTCGGCAAGGAGACCTATCTCGTCGGCGACGCCGCGCGCGCCGACAGAGACGGCTACTTCTGGATCATCGGGCGGATCGACGACGTCGTGAACGTCTCCGGCCACCGCCTCTCGACGGCCGAGGTCGAGTCGGCGATCGTCGCGCACGAGAAGGTCGCCGAGGCGGCCGTGATCGGCCAGTCCGACGACGACACCGGCCAGGCGATCGCCGCCTTCGTGACGCTCAACGGCGAGATCGAGGGGACCGACGAGCTGGTCGCCGAGATCGGCGCCGTCGTCGCCGAGCGGATCGGCAAGTTCGCGCGCCCGAAGCGGATCATCTGGGCCGACGACCTGCCGAAGACGCGCTCGGGCAAGATCATGCGCCGCCTGCTGCGCGACATCGCCGAGGGCCGCGCGCTCGGCGACGTCACGACGCTGCGCGACCCGAGCGTGATGGCCGCGCTCGAGTCGCAGATCCAGGACGCGGAGAAGCAGGGCGACTAGTCCCTTAACGGCGCCGGGCGCGCAGACCGTGAGGTCGGCGCGCCCGGATCGCCTCGCGCGGCTGCCGGCGCCGAGCGCCGGCAGCCGTCGCTGAACCAGCTAGTTGATGCCGTTGGTCACGAAGGCCGCGACGTCCTGGATCTCCTTGGGGGAGAGCGAGTCGCCGAAGGCGGGCATGGCGCTGCCGCCGTCCGTGGTCTGTCTGATGACCGCGTCGAGGTCCCTGGCGCTGGGGATCGCGGTGAGGTCGGGGCCGCCGTTGCCGCCTCTGCCGGTGACGCCGTGGCAGGTGGCGCAGTTGTCGGCGAAGACCGTTCTGCCGGCCGCCGCGTCCGGTCTGGCGGAGGCGGTCTCGTCGCCGTCTCTGCCCGCGGCCTCATCGCCGTCTCTTCTGCCCGCGGCCTCATCGTCGGCGGCGGGCTCCTGCCCGCCGTGCGTGATCGACTCACCGTCTCCGGTGCCGTCGAGCTCCATCACGTCGCCGTCGAGCGAGAAGACCCACAGGTTGGCGCCGTGCGGCGAGCCGGCGAGCGCGTTGCCGCCGGCGACGATCGCGACCTTCTGCTTGCCGTCGACCTCGAAGACGGTCGCCGGGGCGTTGGCGCCGGCGCCGGTCTGGAAGTCCCACAGCTCTCTGCCGTCCGTCGCGTTGAGGGCGACGAGACGGCCGTCGTTCTTGCCGACGAAGACGAGGTTGCCGGCCGTCGCGGCGGAGCCGCTGTAGCACGACTGCGGTCTGCCCGCCTCGTTCTTCAGCATATACGTCCACTTCGGGATGTTCGTGTCGGCGTCGAGCGCGGTCAGGTAGCCGGGCGTGTCGAAGCCGAGCGTGCCGAGGCCGCCGCCGAGGTCGACGACGCCTTCGGTGAATCTGCCGTCTCTGGGACCCTGCGCGCTCCAGCCGACGCTCTGCTGGCCGCAGACGTACAGCATGTGCGTCTCGGGGCTGTAGCTCATCGGCGCCCATGTCGTGCCGCCGCTCGGTGCGCCGATCGTGACTGCCGCACCGAACTCGGTGCCGTTCGCCATGTAGACCAGCTCCGCTGCGTTGCCGTCCTCAGGACGGTTGATTCTGACCTGCCCCGCGTTGGGGAGCGCCGGCGAGGTGCGGATCTGCTCGACGAGTCTGGCGAACTGGTCGTCGGTGATTCTCAGCGGCATCAGGGCGGGCGTCGACGGGATCCACTGGGTCGCGGCCGTCTTGTTCTCGGGCGCCTGCGGGACGGGCGTCTCTCTGCCGGGGTAGATCGGTCTGCCGTCGCGTCGGTCGACGGCGTAGACCCACGGCATCTTCGGCGCGATCGCCGCCGCGGGGACCTTCTCGCCGTCGATCTCGGCGTCGAACAGCACGACCGGGCTGCTGACCGTGTTGTCCCAGATGTCATGTCTGACGAGCTGGAAGTGCCACTTGTATCTGCCGCTCGTCGCGTCGATCGCGACGATCGAGTTCGAGTAGAGGTTGTCGCCGCCGCGTCTGGAGCCGTTGACGTCCGGGCTGGAGGTGCTGGTGCCGAAGATCAGCAGGTTGCGCTCTCTGTCGACGGCCGGGGCGTTCCAGAGGCCGGAGCCGCCGGTTCTGGCGCTGTCGCCCTCCCACGTCGGGTCGGCGACCGGGTCGTTGCCGTCGCCGGTCGTCCAGAAGCGCCACTTCAGCTCGCCGGTCTTCGCGTCGAGCGCCGTGACACGGCCTCTCGCCATGTACTCGGAACCGGAGTTGCCGATGTAGACGAGGCCGTTGTAGTAGAGCGGCGCCGCGATCGAGGTCGCGTTGTCCGTTCTCCAGTCGAAGACCTTGACGTCCCACTTGACTCTGCCGGTCTCGAGGTCGAGCGCCTGGACTCTGCCGTCGATGCGCGCCGAGTAGAGCGTGTCGGTGCCGTTGTAGCCGAGACCACGCGACTCCCAGCCACAGCAGACGCTGGAGATGTTCGGGTCGAGGTCGCCGTTGACTCTCCACTTGATCCGCTTCGCACGGCTGTCGATCGCGAAGACGTCGTTGGCGCCGGTCGAGATGTAGAGGTCGCCGTTGATCGCGAGGATGTTCTCCTCGTGCGAGTACTTCGCCTCGGTCCCCGAATCGAGGTCGAGCATGAAGTCGCCCTTGAGATCCTTCACGTTGTCCGTGTCGATCTGCTTCAACGGCGAGAACTGCGTGTGGGCGTAGTCACCACCGGTCACGGGCCAGTTGCGGCCCGACGGACTCGACGGATCGATCTCGCCGGCCGCCGGGACCGGGCCGGGAATGGTGCCCGACCGCGTCGACGACGTGTCGTCGTCGCCGCCGCATGCCGACAGCAGGGCCATCAAGGCCACGACCGCGAGTGCTACGAGAGACGCGCCGAGCCGGCGGCGTCCTTTCCCGTGTGCGGGATTGCCGCTGCTCAACTCTCTCATCCTCCTGTGCCCTCCCTGGACAACGACCTGTGTTGTGCGCGCGTACGAGCGCATCTAAGTGAGCGTACATGACCACTTAGACACGGCGCTAGCTGGCGTGGGGTGGCGGGCCGCACGATGACCGCGTAGGCTCGCTCGCGCCGGGGCATGGCGCCTCGGCACGAGCCGAGGAGGGGAGATGCCGTACAGCTCGTACGAGCAGGCCTGCGCCGAGCATCGCTGGGAGGTCCCGGCGCGCTACAACATCGCCGCCGACGTCTGCGACAAGCACGATCCCGGCAAGCTGGCGATGATCCACGAGGACTTCGCCGGAACCGTCCGCGAGGTGCTGTGGGGCGAGCTGCAGGAGCTGTCCAACCGCTTCGCGAGCGTGCTGCAGACCGCCGGGGTGGAGCAGGGCGACCGCGTCGCGATGCTGCTGCCGCCGACGCCCGAGACGGCCGCCGCCTTCTTCGGCACCTGGAAGTGCGGGGCGATCCTGCTGTCGATGTCGGTCCTCTACGGCGACGAGGGGATCCGCCACCGCCTGACCGACTCGCGCGCGAAGGTCCTCGTCACCAACGCCGAGAACGCTGAGCGGATCGATCGCTCACTCGTCGAGCAGGTGCTGATCCTCGACCACGAGCTGCTGGCGACCGGCGCGCAGCAGTTCGAGGCGGTCGAGACCGCGGCCGACGACCCGGCGCAGCTCTACTACACCTCCGGCACGACCGGCCTCGCGAAGGGGATCGTGCACGCCCACCGCTACCTGCTCGCGCACGAGGAGTTCGTCTACTGCCACGAGGTGCAGGAGGGCGAGCGCTTCCACGGCATGGGCGAGTGGGCGTGGGCGGCGGGGATCGCGCCGCTGCTGGGGCCGTGGCGGTTGGGCGCGGTCCAGGTCGTCTACCAGCGTGAGGGCGGCTTCGACCCGCGCAAGCAGCTCGACTTCCTCTCCCGCCACGAGGTCACGAACGTCTTCACGACGCCGACGGCGATGCGCTCGATGATGTCGATCGAGGATGCGGGTTCGAGATATCCGCAGCGCTTCCGGCGCGTCTGCTCCGCCGGCGAGCCGCTGAACCCGGAGGCGATCCGCTGGTTCCGCGAGCAGTACGGCGTCACCGTGCTCGACTACTACGGGCTCTCCGAGTCCTATCCGCTCGTCGCCAACTACCCCTTCATGGAGGTGCGCGAGGGGTCGATGGGCAAGCCGGTGCCGGGCTGGGAGGTCGCGATCCTCGACGAGGACGAGCAACCGGTCGCGCAAGGCGAGCGCGGCGAGATCTGCCTGCGCGCCCGCTCCAACCCCCACTATCCGCTCGGTTACTGGGAGAAGCCGGAGGCGAGCGAGGAGACCTTCGGCGGCGACTGGTTCCACACCAAGGACGCCGCCTCGCAGGATCCCGAGGGCTACTACTGGTACGAGGGCCGCGCCGACGACGTGATCATCGCCGCGGGCTACCGGATCGGCCCGTTCGAGGTCGAATCGGTCTGCCTCGAGCACCCGGCGGTCGCCGAGGCGGCGGTCGTCGCCTCGCCCGACGAGCGGCGCGGGATGGTCGTGAAGGCGTTCGTCGTGCTCGCCGCCGGCAGCGACCCTTCCGACGAGCTGGCCAGCGAGATCAAGGCGTTCGTGCGCGACCGCCTCTCCGCCTACGCCTACCCGCGCAAGGTCGAGTTCGTCGACGGCCTGCCGAAGACGCTGACCGGCAAGATCCGCCGGATCGAGCTGCGCCAGCTGGAGGCGGAGCGGGCGAGGGGCTGAGCGAGCGAGCGTCGGCTGAGCACGCGGGAGGGCCCCGTTGCGGGGCCCCTCCCGCGCGCGCCAGCCTGGGGCGATCCACGATCGTCCATCCCCAGGAGATCCCATGTTCAGCAGCGCTCGCGCGCTCGTTGCAGCCGGCGCGACCGCGCTCGCGCTGGCGGCGACGGCCCCGGCCGCGCAGGCCGAGGTCAGATATGTCTACACCGCCTGGTACGGCGTCGGCGTCGTCTACCAGACAGCGGAGGCGACCGAGGGCGGGACGGTGACGCGCGACACGACGGTGAAGTTCGTGCTGCAGGGCTGGTTCGACGACCTCAGATTCCTCGACGGCGCGCTGCTTCCGCAGAAGCTCGCGACGCGAGAGATCCTCGAGCAGGTGGATGCGAAGAGCCACTACGTCAACCGCTGGGAGAACCCGCCGGAGGACTACAGATGCTCGGCGCCGACGGGCAGACTCGAAGCAGCCGGCACGCTCACCCCGCTGCACGTCTACGACCCCAGAGCCGGCCGGACCGTCGCCGCCTTCGTGCCCTTCTCGATGGCGACCTTCGACCTCCGCTGCGGTGCCAACGGCGGCCGGCTGCTCGGCATCGGCGGCCGCATGTTTGGGCCGCGTGACGTCGCCGTCACGCACCTGCGCACGCGAATCGAGATCCCGAGAGAGAAGCTCGGAGACGCCGAGATCGTGGTGCCGATCTCCGGCGCGTCACGGTCGCTCGTGAGATGTCCCGGCGAGGTCGTCGAGCCGAACCTCAGATCGTGCGCCACGGCGCTGACCGGGACGATCCGCCTCTACCGGGCGTACATGGATCCGCCGGCCGACGACCTGCTGGCGCCACTGACGCCGAGCAGACCGAAGCTCGACAGAGACGCCGCGAGAGCGAGAGCGACGGTCAGATGCCCGCGCGGCTGCGAGTACCGCATCCGCATCTTCCTGCCGCCGAGAGGCGGCAGAGGACGGCTCGGCGGCTCCTCGTCGTCGGCCCCGCGCGCCGGCACCGCGGCGGCGGCGAGTGACGTCATCGTGGCCAGCCGCAGCGGGCGGCTGCCGGCGAGCCGCGCGGCGAAGTCGCTCGCGGTCGAGATCCCGGCGGCGAAGCGGGCGACGATCGTGGACGCCGGCGGCGCGCTCGTCCAGATCGCGCTCGATCCGCCGCGGGGGCGGACGGTCAACTCGACGAGCTTCGTCAGAGCGGGATAGCCCGCATCCGCGCTGCTCCCGCTGCAAGGGTGGTCCCCGATGTGCGGGGATGCCTGCGCGCGGGAGCCTGGAGTGGTCCAGGACAGTCCAACGCAGGAGCTTTCATGTTCAGAGGCGCTCGTGCGCTGACCGGCGCCGCGGCGTGCGCGGTCGCGCTCGCCGCCGCGCCGGGCGCGGCGCAGGCAGAGGTCAGACACGTCTACGACGCGTGGTTCAGCGCCGAGCTGCTCTACGACACGACCGAGGCGAGCGAGAACGGCCGCGTCACGCGCAGCACGACCTCGCGCATCGGCGTGACCGGCTGGCTCTACGGCCTCAAGTTCATCGAGCGCCGGCTGATCACGCAGAGAGCGGCCGAGACGCTGAGAATCCTCTACTCCGAGGCCGACAGCCACTACGTCAACGGCGACGACAGCCCGCCCGACGTCAACGACTGCAACGACGACTCGCTCACGATCGGCCTCGCCGGCGTCGCCAATCCGCTGAGAGTCTTCGATCCGAACGCGGGCCCGACGACGATCGGCTTCACGCCGGTCGTGGCGGCAGCCTTCGCGCAGACCTGCACCTTCGGCACCGGCAGATTCACGCTCGGGATACAGCCGCACACGCCCGGCTACCTCGGCGCCGACCACCTGCGCGCGGAGATCGTCGTGCCGCAGGACCAGCTGGGCGATGACAAGATCGACCTCAAGTTCGGCCGCGTCCGCAACACGCCGAGAAGATGCCCGGGGACCTTCGTCGAACCCGACCTGAGAACGTGCAAGACCGTCCTCACCGGCAGAATGCGGCTGTACAGCACCTACGTCGACGAGGGCGACGAGCTGCTGGCACCGCCGCCGGCACCGGCGCAGCGGCCGACCGTCGACAGAGGCGCCAGAAGAGCGAGAGCGACGGCGAGATGCCCGAGCGGCTGCAGATACAGAATCCGCATCTTCCTGGCGCCGCGCGCCGGCAGAGGGCGCCTCGGCGAGGGGTCGGCGGCGACCGCCGGGCCGCGCGCGAACGCGGCAGTGGCGGAGACGGTGATCGCGTCGGCCAGCGGGAGGCTGCCGGCCGGCCGCGCGGTGCGCACGATCGACGTCGCGATCCCAGCGGCGAAGCGAGCGGAGGTGATCGAGGCCGGCGGCGCGCTCGTCGAGCTCTCGCTCGATCCGCCGAGAGGGCGGACGGTCACGTCGACCAGCTTCGCGAGAGCGCGCGGCTGATCAACGGACGGGGCGCCGCACCGACGGCAGGTGCGGCGCCAGGCGCCAGACCAGCTCGCCGATCGCGAGGCCGGTGACGATCCCGACGGCGCTCCAGCCGGCCCGCTGCAGCGCGATCCCGGCGCCCTCGTAGTCGACCGCGCTGATCGTCAGCAGCGCGGTCGGCGTCAGCAGCACCACGAGCCAGAAGTAGCCGCGCGCGAACAGCGCGAAGAGGCCGAAGGCGCAGAGCGTCTGCGCCGCCACCATCGCCCACTGCTGGCCGGTCAGGATGATCAGCAGCGCGATCACGACCGTGCCGATCAGCGTGCCGAGGCCGCGCTGCAGCGCGCGCACGCGGCTGGCGTGCTCGTCGGGCTGCAGCACGGCCAGCACGGTCAGCGGGATCCAGTAGCCGTGCTCCAGCTCGAACGCTCTGTAGAGCGCGGTCGTCAGCGCCACGACGGTCGCGAGCCGCAGCGCGTGCGCGCGCAGCAGCGCGTCGTGCGCGAGCGTCTCGCGCAGCTGCCGCGCGCCGTCGGCGAGGACCGCGCGCAGCGGCAGGGCGGCCTCCGCGCCGGCTCGCGACGTGACCGAGTGGGCCGCGTCGAGCGGGTGGTCGCGCGCGTAGGCGAGCACCATCAGCACGACCCCGATCGCCGAGCCGGCGGCGAACCACAGCGTCCGCTCGCCGACGTCGAGCCCCTCCGCGGGGATCCCGGCGGTGATCGTGAAGATCGCGCCGATCACGAAGCCGGTCAGGCCGCCGTCGGGACCGAAGCAGCGCAGCGCGGTCGCGAGCGCGACGAGCAGAAAAGCGGCGACGACGGTCGCGACGGCGCTCGGCTGCACGAAGGTCGAGAGCGCGACCGCGAGCGTGCACAGCAGCGCCGCCCCGATGCCCCAGCCGAGCCGCTCGCGCAGCGGCCCGCGCGGGACGGCCAGCGCCGCGTTGAGCCCGCCGAAGCAGCCGATCACGCCGATCGCCGGCTCGCCGACGGCGACCCCCAGCGCCAGCGGGCCGCCGGTCGCGACCGCGCCTGCCAGCCCGGCGAGCGGGTCGATCCCCGCGCGCTCGACGCGAAACGCCTCGACCCACAGCCGTTGACCGGTCGCGGGCTCGCTCATCGGACGTTCCCTACTGCTGCGCGGCGGAGCGCTTGGCCTCGGTCCGCATCTCCGAGAGGATCCGCTCCAGGCGCGGCTCGGCGGTGCGGTCGACGTGCGTCATCGCGGCGCCGACGGCCGGGTGGACGGCGGCGATCTGCGCGTGCAGTTCGTGCGCGACGGCGCGGTAGCTGGGGTGGCCCTCGCGGCCGGAGCGCAGCTCGATCAGCTGCATCGCGGCGCGCGCGTTCATGTCGAGCACGTAGCGGATCCGGTAGCCGAGGCAGACGGCGTACTGGGCGGCGTCGCGCAGCCCCTGGCCGGCGAGCCGCTCGTACTCGACGCGCGAGATCTCCAGGGCGCGGCGGTAGGCGTCGCCGGCGCCGGCCTGCTCGACCTCCTCGGGCACCTCGGCGCCGAGCGCGGGCGTGAGCCCCTGCCACTGCACGGTCAGCATGCGGTGACGCTGAAGGTCGCGGAAGGCGCCGTAGTCGGAGACGATCTCGAAGCGGTAGCGCAGCGCCTCGAAGCCGCGGCCGGGGCGATGGCGGCGGTTGTCGCGCGCGCCGATCAGGTCGCGCAGCAGCTCGGCGCGGTGATCGTCGTCGAGGCCGGCGACGGTCGCGCGCGTGCGCTCCTCGGGGGCGCCGGTCGCCTCGAACAGAAGCGCGGCGAGCAGGTCGTCCTCGTCGCCGTCGACGCGCAGCAGCGCGACCGACGCGCCCTCGCCCTGCTCGTGCTCGTCGAGCCCGAGGCGCCGTGCCCAGGCGCGCCCGGCGTCGGTGCGCGTGCGCAGGTAGTCGACCCAGGCGCCGCCGCGGTCGGGCCGCTCGATGCGCGTGACGAAGCTCGGGATCGTCGCCTGCACCGCCTCCAGCAGCATCCGGCCGTAGCGCTGCGCCTCCGGCAGCGGGTGGGCGAGCAGGTGGAGGATCAGCTGCTCGTAGGTCTGTCCGGTCGCGAAGATCCCCATGTGCGACAGCGAGGCGGCCGGCAGCAGGCCGCGCAGCAGGTCAAGGGCCTTCGCCTTGATCGCGCGCGCGTGGGCCGCCTCCGACTCGCCATCGCCGCGCGGGAAGCGTTCGGCGACCGACGCCGTCACGACCGGGATCGCGGCCGAGTAGATCGCGAAGATCTCGTCCATCGCGGCGGCGTACTCGGGACCCAGCGCGGCATCGCGGTAGTAGCGGTAGCCACCCCCGGGCATCGGCGCGTCGTAGGCGATGTAGCGCGTCGACTGCTCCAGATAGGCGCCGAGGCGGGGCCGCTGGAGCACCTTCGTCAGCACGTTGGAGACCCACTCGCAGGCGACGTGGGCGCCGCCCAGCTGCGCGACCGAGTCGTCGCCGTAGCCGAGGAAGATCCGCTCGTAGAGCTGCGCGGCGCGGTCGCCCTCGCCGGTCGTGTCCCAACCGGCCGGCAGCTCCGGCAGCGAGTCGGCGAACTCGTCGAGGAACAGCCGCCGCAGCGTGCCGGGATAGCGCGAGTAGCGCGCGAAGAGGGCGCCCTTGACCGTTTCGGGCAGGTTCGTCAGCGCGAAGACGGGACCGTCGAGGTCGCTGAAGTGGGGTGCCAGGCGGGTGCGCTCGGCGGCGGTGAAGGTCTCGTTCGGGTAGTCCAAGGGACGCGCGATGCTAGCGAGCCGAACGGACGCCGGGAGGCCGGTCGGCGGGGTTGCTGACGATGCCGGCCGCTACGACGCGGCTGGAATGACCGCCGGCGCGCCGGCGTCGGCGAGCACCTGCGGCAGGACGATCGATCCGTCCTCCTGCTGACCGTTCTCCAGCAGCGCGATGATCGTGCGCCCGACCGCGACCGCGGTGCCGTTGAGCGTGTGCAGCGTGACCGGCTTCTTGCTGTCCTTCGGCCGGTAGCGGATGTCGAGGCGGCGGGCCTGGAAGTCGGTCGTGTTCGACGTCGAGGTCAGCTCGCGGAAGCGCTCCTGCCCCGGCAGCCAGCCCTCGGTGTCGTACTTGATCGCGGCCGAGGCGCCGAGGTCGTCGACGGCGATGTTGAGCACGCGGTAGGGGATCCGCAGGTCCTGCAGGATCGACTCCTCCAGCGCCAGCAGGCGCTCGTGCTCGGCGCCCGACTGCTCGGGCGTCACGAACGAGAACATCTCGACCTTGTCGAACTGGTGGACGCGGAAGATCCCGCGCGTGTCTCTGCCCGCCGAGCCGGCTTCGCGGCGGAAGCAGGGGGAGAAGCCGGCGTAGCGCAGCGGCAGCTGCTCCTCGTCGAGGATCTCGCCGGCGTGCAGCGAGGCGAGCGCGACCTCGGAGGTGCCGGCGAGGTAGAGGTCGTCGGCCGGCAGGTGGTAGATCTGCTGCTCGGTGTCGGGCAGGAAGCCGGTCCCGTAGAGCGCCTGCTCGCGCACGAGCACCGGCGGGATCACGGGCTCGAAGCCGCCCTCGGCGGCGAGCTTGCCGAGCACCCAGCGCACGAGCGCCAGCTCCAGCAGCACGAGGTCGCCTCTGAGGTAGGCGAAGCGCGAGCCGGACAGGCGCGCGCCGCGCTCCATGTCGATCCGGTCGCCGGCGAGCGCGAGGTGGTCCTTGCCGGTCTTCGTCGCGTCGCCGACCTCGCGCACGACGGTGTCCTCCGGTGCGGCGTCGGGCGACGGCACGTTCGGCAGCGCCAGCAGCAGCCGGTCGAGCTCGGCTCTGACGGCGGTCTGCTCGTCGGAGCGGGCGCGGCCGCGGGCGGCCAGCTCGCTCATCGCCTGATGCTCCTCGGGCGTCGGCGCGCCGCGGCGGCCGCGGCTGAGCTGGTTCTGCTCGGCCTGGATCGCCTCCAGCTCGACGGTCAGCGCGCGCCAGCGCTCGTCGGCGGCGAGCAGTCTGTCGATCGCGTCGGGGGCGACGTCGCCACGACGCGCGAGCCCGGCGCGGACGGCGTCGGGCTCTCTGCGGATCAGTCTGAGGTCGAGCACGGCCCCGACGCCTCGCGGCTACTCGCCGGTGTCGGAGGTGGCGTCGCCGGTGTCGTCGCCGCCGGCGTCGTCTCCGGTCGCGTCCGGCGAGTTCTGCTCGGCGTCGCCGGCCTCAGGCACCTCAGAGGTGCATCTGAAGCCGTTGTCGGCGTTGCCGGTGCCCTCCGGGCGGGGGCCGGCGTCGGCGCCGGCGTACTTGGCGATGAACTGCGCGACCAGCTTCGCGTCCTCGCCGACGACGATGTTGGCCGGCATGATCGCGCCGGAGAAGCCGCCGTTCTGGATCGCGTAGAGGACCCGCTCGTAGCACTCGTGGCGAACGTTGAAGTTCGGGCCGTCGGTGCGCTCGCGCGTTCTGATGTTCGCGGCGGAGCCGCGCGTGCCGACCTTGGTGAAGGTGTGGCAGCCGGCGCAACGCTCTTTGAAGACCTCGGCCGGGCGATACTCGGACGTATCGCTCTTGGAGACCTCGATCTTCTGTTCGCCACAGGCGGCGAACGTGACAGAGGCAGCCAGCGCGGCGGCTGCGAGGGTGATCGACTTCGGAAGGCGCGTCATGCGGTCGGGGACTATACGGAAGAATCCCGCCGAGATGCCCCTCCACCTCCCCGCACCTTCCCTCGCACGTCCCCCCGCGCGTCCGCTCGCGATCGTCCTCGCCGTCGTCGCGCTGCTCTGCGCGGGGTGCGGATCGCCCGCCGCGGTCGACGTCGCCGAGACCGAGCCGGTCGCGGTCGCGATGTCCGAGTTCCGCCTGACGCCGCAGAGCGTGAGGCTCCAAGGCGAGGGCGAGCGCACCTTCGAGATCCGCAACGAGGGGACGATGGTGCACCGCTTCGAGCTGCGCAGCGAGGACGGCACCAGACGGCTGGCGCTCGGCGAGCCGCTGCGCCCGGGCGAGTCGCAGGAGCTGACGGTGAGGCTGCCGCGCGGGACCTTCCTGATGCGGTGCGCGCAGGAGCGTCACAACACGCTCGGCGAGCACGGCACCGTCACGGTCCTCTGAGCGACTGTCACCTCGCTGGGGCGGTGAGGCGGGCGCGGCGGCGCTTAATTAGGGCAACCTAACTTTCGCCGACCGCGAGCGTTTCCGTCCAGCGCTGTGACGGTGCCACACAGCAGTGAATTAGGGTCGCCTAACTTCTTCCGGGAACGGGCGTGCAGGAGAACGCGACGCGGCGGCGAAGATCGCACGCAGTCCCGGCGCCGGCCGAGACGATCTTCCTTTCGATCGTCCTCAACGGCGGCAACCAAAGAGGGTCGGTGCCGGGACCCTCAGCTTCCTCACAGCCTGTCCGCGCCGCTTCCCTCGGCGGCGCGGCGGGCGCTGTGCGGCCTCAGATCGCGCCGGCCTCGCTGGCCGCCCGCAGCGCCAGCAGCGCGACGACGAAGCAGGAGATCGTCATCACGCCCACCTCGCGCCGGACGATCGACAGCACCACGACGCGCTGCTCCTCGGCAGGCAGTTCTCCCACCTCCTGGGAGGACGCGAAGCCGCGCGCCTCGAGGATCGTCTCGGCTGAGCCGATCCGCAGCTGCTCGGCGATGAAGGTGATCGCGACGGGCAGCACGCCGTAGAGGATGTGCAGGTCGCCGTCGGGCGAATGACCGAGCACGAGCAGCAACGCGCCCAGCAGGACCTGCACGACGATCGTGACCTGCGCGACGCGCAGCAGTCGCCAGAACAGCAGGCTCGGCTCGACTCTGAACCAGGCCCACGCACCGACGATGCCGGCGGCGAGATTGAAGACGAGCAGGAGCACGCCGATAACGAGATGAACGGTGGGCATCTTTGCGCCTTTCAGCACATTTGATTCGACACTTTAAGCACTAAGTAACACGTTGTTACAAGCTTGCTCGGACTGGTGATATAACCACGGCGGAGATGTTGACTACCTACGGTCCTGCCATCGTTTTCGTCGTACTGGGCGCTGTCATCGGCGGCGTCTTCGTGACCGCCGGTTCGCTCCTCGGACCCAAGCGCGCGGGTTCCACGAGAGAGGCTCAGGTCACTCCCTACGAGTGCGGCCTGCCCTCCGAGGTGAGAGGCAACTTCCGCTTCGGGATCAGCTTCTACCTGATCGCGATGCTCTTCATCCTCTTCGACATCGAGGTCATCTTCCTCTATCCGATCGCCGTGCAGCTGAAGGCGTTCGGGACCTTCGCGCTGGTGGAGACGATCGTCTTCATCGTGCTGCTGATGGTGGCCTTCGTCTATGTCTGGCGCCGAGGTGCGCTCGAATGGAAATAACGCGAGCAAAGCTCGGTGCCCCCGCCGTCGAAGGCGGCGGCGAGGAGTTCCGCATCCAGCAGCAGCGCGCCCGCGACATGCTGCGCGGCGACCTGACCGACGCCGAGCTGGAGGCGTACGTCGAGGAGCGGGTGCTGACCACCACGCTCGACAAGGTGACCGCCTGGGCGCAGGGCAACTCGATGTTCCCCGCGACCTTCGGCCTCGCCTGCTGCGCGATCGAGATGATGTCGCTGCCGGGCGCGCGCCTGGACATCGGCCGCTTCGGCTTCGAGGCCTTCCGCGCCTCTCCGCGCCAGGCCGACATGCTGATCCTCTCCGGCCGCGTCTCGATCAAGATGGCGCCGATCGTGCGCCGCATCTACGACCAGATGCTCGAGCCGCGCTGGGCGATCTCGATGGGCGCCTGCTGCTCGTCGATGGGCGTCTTCAACAACTACGCGATCGTCCCGGCCGACAAGTTCATGCCGATCGACGTGCACGTCCCCGGCTGCCCGCCGCGCCCGGAGGCGCTCGCGCACGCGATCCTGAAGCTGCGCTCGAAGGTCCAGGGCAACCCGCCCAGAGGCTGGCGCGAGCGCTACGAGGCGATCGGCACCGAAGAGGTCGTCGGCGCCGCCGACCGGCCCGGCGTCAACGCGATCAACGTCTTCCAGTCCGGGGAGACACAAGGTGCCTGACGCGACCGGCTTGGAGCTGATCGCTCAGGGCCTCCGCGACAGGAACCCCGACGCCGTCCTCGACACGCTCCACTTCCGCGGCGAGGCGACGATCTCGGTCGCGCCCGCGCACGTGCGCGAGGTGCTGCTCGCGCTGCGCGAGCAGGGCTACAGCTTCCTCGCCAGCCTCCACGGGGTCGACTACTACCCCGAGGAGCCACGCCTGTCGGTCCACTGGCAGCTGCTCGACATGAGCGCCGTCGACCGCATCTGCGTGAAGGTCCGGCTGCCGCTCGACGACGCCCACGTCGACTCGGTCGTCGACATCTGGCCCGGCGCCAACCATCCGGAGCGCGAGGTCTACGACATGTTCGGGATCGTCTTCGACGGCCACCCCGACCTGCGCCGCATCCTGATGCCCGAGGACTACGAGGGCTACCCGCAGCGACGCGACTTCCCGGTCGGCGGCGAGCCGGTCATCTTCACCTACAACGAGGACAAGATCCCGGGGTGGACGCAGTGAGCACCGGCATCTCCGACTACCGCAGACGCGAGGAATCGACCTCGTACTCCGCCGAGCCCGCCGGCATGGGGCTCGAGCAGGAGATGATGACGGTCAACATGGGTCCGCATCACCCCTCCACGCACGGGGTGCTGCGCCTGATCCTGACGCTCGAGGGCGAGATCGTCCGCGACATCAAGCCGATCATCGGCTACGTCCACACCGGCATCGAGAAGACCGCCGAGCAGAAGGCGTACTGGAAGGTCATCCCCGTCGTCGAGCGGATGGACTACCTCTCCTACTACTTCAACGCGTACGCCTTCTGCGGCGCCGTCGAAAAGCTGCTCGAGGTCGACGTCCCCAAGCGCGCGCAGTACCTCCGTGTGATCCACATGGAGCTGAACCGCATCATGTCCCACCTCGTCTGGCTCGGCACCAGCTGCATCGACCTCGGGGCGATCGGCATGTGGTGGTACGCCTTCCGCGAGCGCGAGCAGGTCCTCGACCTGTTCGAGATGTCCTCCGGCCAGCGCATGCACACGCGCTACTTCCAGGTCGGCGGCGTCATAGAGGACATCCCCACCGGCTGGGCCGAGCGCGTCAAGAGATTCACCAAGACGATGCGCGAGCGCTCCCAGCAGTACAGCGCGCTGCTCGACAAGAACGAGATCTTCCTCCAGCGCATGCGCCACACCGGCGTCGTCGACGAGAGAACGCTGATCGACCTCGGCGTGACCGGCCCGCTGCTGCGCGCCGCCGGCAACCCGTGGGACCTGCGCAAGGCCGATCCGTACTGCTCCTACGAGGACTTCAGATTCCGCATCCCGGTCGGGACCGAGGGCGACAACTACGATCGCTACCGCGTCCGCCACGCCGAGATCCTCGAGTCCTGCGAGATCATCGACCAGGCGATCGACGGCCTGCCCGAGGGGCCGCACATCACCGAGGACCGCAAGGTCGCGCTGCCGCCGCGGCATGAGCTGGCGACCTCGATGGAGGCGCTGATCCACCACTTCAAGCTCGTCACCGAGGGCTTCCGCGTCCCGCCGGGCGAGGTCTACAACGCGATCGAGTCGCCGCGCGGCGAGCTCGGCTGCTTCGTGCGCTCCGACGGCTCCTCCAAGCCGGCCCGCGTGCACATGCGCGACCCCTCGTTCGTCAACCTGCAGGCGACCGCGCCCGCGACCCGCGACACCTACATCGCCGACCTCGTCGCGACGCTGGCGATGCTCGATCCCGTCCTCGGAGGGGTGGACCGCTGATGGCTGAGCAGACCTCGGCCGTGGCTCGCTACGGCCACGGCTCGCGCATCCCTGGCTGGGACGACTCCGTCGACCTCAGCAAGGACCCCGCCGTCGTCCCCGACCCGGCGACGACGCCCGTCCCCGACGCGCTGCGTGCGGAGATCGAGGCGTCGATGGCGAAGTACCCCGAGTTCCGCTCGGCGACGATCCCTGCCCTGCACGCCGCCCAGGCGGTGCACGGCTGGTGCTCGCCGGAGGCGATCGAGCAGGTCGCCTGCGTGATGCGGCTGACGCCCGGCTACGTGACCGCGGTCGCGACCTTCTACGACATGTTCGAGACCAAGCCGGTCGGCAGACAGCGCGTCTACGTCTGCACGAACATCTCCTGCTCGCTGCGCGGCGGCAAGGAGATGCTGGCGGCGGTCGAGGCGGCCGCCGGCGGCGACCCCGACTTCAACGTGCGCGGCTTCGAGTGCCTCGGCGCCTGCGACATCGCGCCGATGGCCTCGGTCAACGGCGAGTTCGTCGGCCCGCTGGAGCTCGCCGACGCGGAGCAGCTGATCGCGGACCTGAGAGAGGGCCGCGAGGTGCTCCCCGACAAGCAGCTGTCCCGGCGCCCCTGCGCCGATCCAGGAGCGAACCCCAATGGCTGACAAGCTTCTCTTCGACCGCATCGACGAGCCCGGCCTCGACACGATCGAGGTCTACCAGCGCCGCGGCGGCTACGAGTCGCTCAAGCGAGCGCTGAGAATGACGCCCGAGGAGGTTCTCCAGAACCTGCTCGACTCCGGCCTGCGCGGCCGCGGCGGCGCCGGCTTCGCGATGGGCAAGAAGGTCTCGTTCCTGCCGAGAGGCGCGATGGACAAGTACCTCGTCTGCAACGCGGACGAGTCCGAGCCGGGGACCTTCAAGGACCGCGAGCTGATGCAGAAGTCGCCGCACATGCTGATCGAGGGCATGATCATCGCGGCGTACGCGGCCGGCGCCAACCGCTCCTTCATCTACATCCGCGGCGAGTACGAGCTGCAGGCGATGAAGCTGGAGGCGGCGCTGATCGAGGCGCGCCAGGCCGGCTTCCTCGGCGAGGACATCCTCGGCTCGGGCCACTCGCAGACGCTCGTGCTGCACCGCGGCGCCGGCGCCTACATCTGCGGCGAGGAGACCGGCCTGCTCGACTCGCTCGAGGGCAAGCGCGGCAACCCGCGCCTGAAGCCGCCGTTCCCGGCCAACCAGGGCCTCTACCAGGGCCCGACGCTGATCAACAACGTCGAGACGCTCGCGACGGTTCCGCACATCATCAAGATGAGCGGCACCGAGTACGCGAAGCTCGGCGTCGAGAACTCGGCCGGCACGAAGCTGATCTCGATCTCCGGCAACGTCCAGAGACCGGGCAACTACGAGATCGAGCTGGGCATGAAGTCCAGAGACATCATCTACGGCCTCGCCGGCGGTCCGCTGCCGGGCCGCGAGATCAAGTTCTGGTTCCCGGGCGGCTCCTCCTCGCCGGTGCTCAAGCCGGAGGACCTGGAGCTGGGCTACGACTTCGACTCGATGGCGAAGGCCGGCTCGATGCTCGGCTCCGGCGCGATCATCGTCGTCGACGACAGCAACTCGGTCGTCGACGTCGCGCTGACGCTGGCGAAGTTCTACAGACACGAGTCGTGCGGCAAGTGCACGCCCTGCCGCGAGGGCACCAACTGGACCGTGAAGATGCTGCAGCGGATCCACGACGGCGACGCGACGCCGATGGACCTCGACATCATCGCCTCCGTCCAGGACCAGATCATGGGCAACTGCCTCTGCGTGCTCGGCGACGCGATGGCGATGCCGCTCTCCTCGATGGTCGCGAAGTTCCGTGACGAGTTCGAGCAGTACATCGAGGAGGCGCGCGAGCGCGCCGGTCTCGGCGCCGCGCCGGACCCGTCGCCGATCGAGATCGCTGGAGCCGCCGCCTGATGCCCCGCCCCGAAAGACAGTTCGTCACGTTCTCGATCGACGGCCGCGAGGTCAGCGCGCCGGCCGGCGTGATGCTGGCCGACGGCGCCAAGTACGGCGACATCGAGATCCCCGTCTTCTGTTACGAGCCGAAGCTCGGCGCGCCGGTCGGCGCCTGCCGCATGTGCCTCGTCGAGGTCGAGGGCATACCGAAGCTGCAGACCGCCTGCTCGACCCCGGTCAAGGACGGCATGGTCGTCCACACGCAGACCGCGCGCGTGAGAGAGGCACAGAACTCGGTCGTCGAGTTCCTGCTCGTCAACCACCCGCTCGACTGCCCCGTCTGCGACAAGGGCGGCGAGTGCCCGCTGCAGGACATCACCTTCGGCTGGGGCCGCGGCGTCTCGCGCATGGTCGAGCCCAAGCGCCACTTCAGAAAGCCGCTGGAGCTGTCGCCGCTGATCGCGATCGACCGCGAGCGCTGCATCCTCTGCTACCGCTGCGTGCGCTTCTCGCAGGAGGTCAGCGAGGACTACCAGCTGATCCTCAACGAGCGCGGCGCCTCGTCGTTCGTCGGCACCTTCGACGGCCATCCGTACGTCGCGCCATTCAGCGGCAACATCATCGAGCTGTGCCCCGTCGGCGCGCTCACCTCGCGCGCCTACCGCTTCCGCGCGCGGCCGTGGGATATCGAGGGCTCCGGCTCCGTCTGCACCCACTGCCCCGCGCAGTGCAACGTCGAGTTCACCGTTCGCGACGAGCGCGTCCTGCGCGTGCTCGCGCGCGACAACCACGGCGTCGACGACGGCTGGCTGTGCGACAAGGGCCGTTTCGCCTACCAGGCGATCCACTCCGAGGAGCGCGTCGTCGAGCCGCTCGTGCGCGATCCCGAGAGCGGCGAGCTGGTCCCCGCGACGTGGGAGTACGCGCTCGACGTCGCCGCCGCCGCGCTGAGCGAGGCCGGCGCCAAGAGCGCCGCGATCGCCGGCGGCACGACGACCAACGAAGAGGGCTTCCTGCTGCAGCGCCTGCTGCGCGAAGGGCTCGGCTCGGCCGACCTCGACGCGCGCGCCGGCCTGCCGGCGGTCGCGCCCGAGACGCAGCGCGCGCTCGCCGCGCCGGCGCTGCAGGCGACGATCCCCGACCTCGAGTTCGCGCACACCGTGCTCGTGCTCGGGACCGACCCGATCGACGACGTCGCCTCGCTCGACCTGCGGATCCGCAAGGGCGTGCGCCGCAACGGCGTCAAGCTCGCCGTCGCGACCAGCCGCCCGAGCGCGCTCGACCCCAACTCGAAGCTGTGGCTGCGCTACGCGCCCGGTGCCGAGCACGCCTTCCTGGCGGCGCTCGAGGCCGAGCTGACCGGCGCCGGCGGCGTGCAGGAGCTGTGCGACAAGGCCGACGCCGACCCGAAGGCCGTCGCGGCGCTCGCCGCGCTGCTGAAGGACGGCGGCGAGGACGTCGTGATCCTCTGGAGCCAGCGGCTCGGCAGCGCCCCGCTGCCGTCGCTGCTGAACGTCGCCGCGACGCTGAGACTGTCTGAGCGCGACGGCGCCGGCCTGCTCGAGGTCCCGGTCGGCGGCAACGGCCGCGGTCTGCGCGAGGTCGGCGTCCAGCCGAACGCCGGACCGGGCCTCGCCGACGCGAAGAAGGCCGGCAAGGGCGCGCGCGAGATCGCGACCGCCGCTGCCAACGGCCAGCTCGACGCGCTCTACCTGCTGCACGCCGACCCGGTCCGCGACTACGCCGACCGCCGCCTGTGGGAGGCTGCGCTGAGCGAGGCCGGCGCCGTGATCGCGCACGCCTCGCTGCTGAGCGGCGCGCTGCGCGCGACCGCGACCGTCGTCTTCCCGGCCGAGTCCTACGCCGAGAAGGAGGGCACGATCGTCAACCTCGACGGCCGCGTCCAGCGCCTGCGTCCCGCGATCGGCCGCCCCGGCTCGGTCCGTGCCGAGTGGCAGGTGCTCGCCGACGTCGCCAAGCGCGTCGGCCTCGACGTCGGCGCCCTCACCGGCCCGATGGTGACCAGACAGGTCGTCGCCGCCGTCCCGTTCTACGCCGGCCTGTCGCTGGAGGAGATCGGCGGCAAGGGCGTCCGCTGGCAGGAGCGCGAGGCCGCCGCGAGCGCGCCCGCCGCGCCGGCCGGCCCGTTCGATGGCGGCGAGCCGCTCGCCGCGCCGAGACCGAACGGCGCCCTGCGCCTCGGCACCTACCGCTCGATCTGGGCCGCGCCCGAGGTCGAGGCATCGCCCGCGCTGAAGTTCCTGAGCGCCAAGCAGCAGGCGGAGATCTCCCCGGTCGACGCCGACCGCCTCGGCCTCGACAACGGCGCCAAGGTCTCCGTCAGCGCAGGCGACGCGAGCGTGCTCGCGAAGGTCTTCGTGCGCGGCAACGTCCCCGCCGGCACGGTCTTCCTCGCGGAGGCGACCGCCGAGCAGTCCGCGACCGAGCTGCTGGGCGAGGAGCCCCGGCTCGTTGAGGTGCGCCCCGCATGAACGTGATCCTTCCGTTCGCCGAGGTCGGCTTCGCCGAAGCCTGGTGGATCCAGATCCTCAAGGCGGTGATCATCTTCCTCGTCGGCTTCACGATGGTGCCGCTTGCGCTGATGCTCGACCGCAAGCTGATGGGCCGCATGCAGATGCGCTACGGCCCCAACCGCGTCGGCCCCTTCGGCGCGCTGCAGCCGATGGCCGACATCGGCAAGCTGCTGTTCAAGCAGCAGTTCCGCCCGAGAACGTCGGTCGGCTTCCTGTTCGCCGTCGCGCCCGCGATCTCGATGGTCTGCGCCGCCGGCGCCTTCGCCGTGATCCCGTTCGGGCCGGTCGTCGACATCTGGGGCGCGGACGTCGGCCTCTACGGCATCGACGTCTCGATCGGCATCCTCTTCGTCTTCGCCTTCTCGGCGCTGTCGGTCTACGGGCTGATGCTCGGCGGCTGGGCGTCGGGCTCGAAGTACTCCTTCCTCGGCGCGATGCGCTCGGCCGCCCAGCTGATCTCCTACGAGGTCTCGATGGGCCTGTCGCTGATCGGCGTCGTGATAACGGCCGGCACGCTGTCGCTGACCGAGATCGTCGAGGCGCAGGCCGGAATGTGGTACATCATTCCGCAGTTCGTCGGCTTCATAATCTTCCTGCTGGCAGCGTTCGCCGAGACGAACCGGCCGCCGTTCGACCTCACCGAGGCCGACGCCGAGCTGGTCGGCGGCTACTCGACCGAGTACGGCGGCGGCCGCTTCGCCGCCTACTACGCGGCCGAGTACTTCCACCTCGTGATCGCGTCCGCGATCGCGGTGACGATGTTCTTCGGCGGCTGGATGCTGCCGTTCGGGATCGACCCGCCGCAGTGGGTCGACCCGATCGTCGTGATCGTCAAGACGGTGCTGGTCGTCTGCTTCTTCATCTGGGCGCGCACCACCTTCCCGCGCCCGCGCTACGACCAGCTGATGTCGCTCGGTTGGAAGATCCTGCTTCCCCTGGCCACGGCGAACGCGCTCGTGACCGCAATCATCGTGGTGGTGACTCACTGATGGCCTGGAACCCCGGCGACGACGTCATCGCCGTTCAGCGCGCCCCGGAGCCCGGTGGCGCCGGCGGCGCGTACCGCGCCTTCGGCGAGACCCTGCGCGGCCTCAAGACGACGTTCGCGCGCATGCTGGAGAGACCGGTCGTCTACCAGTACCCGGAGGAGAAGGTCCCGGTCTACCCGCGCTTCCGCGGGCGCCACAAGCTCCACCGCTTCGAGGACTCGAAGCTGGAGAAGTGCGTCGGCTGCTCGCTCTGCGCGGCCGCCTGCCCGGCCGACTGCATCCGCGTCGTCGCGGCCGAGAACACGCCGGACCACCGCGTCTCGGCCGGCGAGCGCTACGCCGCCGTCTACGAGATCAACCTCTCGCGCTGCATCTTCTGCGGCTACTGCGAGGTCGCGTGCCCGTTCGACGCGATCACGATGGGCCACGACTACGAGATGTCCGACTACAACCGTCAGGACCTCATCTTCACGAAGGAGATGCTGCTCGCCGAGCCGCTCGAGCGCACTCCGCTGCGGACCGAGGACGAGTAGCGAGCGTCATGTCCGCTGTCATCTTCTTCATCGCCGCGATCGGCGCCCTCGCGGGAGCGATCGGCGTCGTCGCGCTCAGAAACCCGTTCTACAGCGTGCTCGCGCTGGTCGGCCACCTGATCTCGCTGTCGGCGCTCTTCCTGCTGCTGCGGGCCGAGTTCCTCGCCGCCGCGCAGGTGATCGTCTACGCCGGCGCCGTCACCGTGCTGTACGTCTTCGTCGTCTCCTACGTCGGCGACGGCACCGTCCCGCTCGGCCCCGGCGGCCTGCGCCTGCGCAACGTCTCGGCGCTGTTCGTCGGCGTGCTGTTCGTCGAGCTGTCGATCGCGATCCTCGGCTCCGGCCTGAAGGCGATCGACGGCGAGGGCGCGCCGTACGTCCCCGGCTTCGGCACGCCCGAGTCGATCGGCGAGGCGCTGCTGACGAAGTTCCTGCTGCCGTTCGAGCTGGCCTCGCTGCTGCTGCTCGTCGCCGCCGTCGGCGCCGTGATGCTGGCGCGCCGCCGGATGGGCGGCACGACGCTCGAGGACCTGCCCTACGACGAGTCGCGCTACATCACGCCGCGCTCGCTCTTCAGCGGCACGATGGCCGAGGCCGTCGGCGCGCTCCACGCGCCGCCGGAGGACCCGCGCCAGACCGCGCGCCAGACGGCGCCGTACGTGCCGCCGGCGGAGCGCAAGCCGGCCGAGCCCGTCCCCGCGGACGAGACCAAGGAGGACTGACCCATGGACATCGGTTGGTACCTGGTCGTCTCGGCCCTGATCTTCTGCATCGGCGCAGGCGGCGTGCTCACGCGGCGCAACCCGCTCGTGATCCTGCTCTGCCTGGAGCTGATGCTCAACGCGGCGAACCTGTCGCTGATCGCCTTCTCGCGCATGCACGGGAACGCCGACGGCCAGATCTTCGCCCTGATCGTGATGGTCGTCGCCGCCTGCGAGGTCGCCGTCGGCCTCGGCCTGATCGTCGCGATCTTCCGCCGCAAGCTGCCGATCGACGTGGATGAGCTGAAGGAGCTTCAAGGGTGAGCACTACGACCTGGGGCTGGCTCGTCCTCGCCTTCCCGCTGGCGGGGACGATCCTCATCGGCCTCGGCCACAAGCGCCTCGGCAGAGGCCCGGCCGGCGCGATCGGCACCGTCGCGATCCTGCTCGCGTTCATCTCGGCGGTCAACGCGCTGATCTCGCTGCAGGACCACGAGAGAGAGCACCGCCAGCTCGTCTCCTCGCTGTGGGACTACGCGGTCACCGGCTCGATCGACGCGAGACTGTCGATCCTCGTCGACCCGCTGTCGGTCTTCATGATGCTCGTGATCACGGGCGTCTCGACGCTGATCCACCTCTACTCGATCAGCTACATGAAGAGCGACCGCGGCAACGCGCGCTACTTCGCGTACCTGAACTTCTTCGTCTTCTCGATGCTGGTGCTGGTGCTGGCGGCGAACTTCTTCCTGCTGATCGTCGGCTGGGCGTTCGTCGGTGCCGCCTCGTACCTGCTGATCTCCTTCTGGTACCGCCGTGAGACGGCGACGCGCGCCGGCATCAAGGCGTTCGTGATCAACGTCGTCGGCGACGTCGGCCTGGTGCTCGGCACCTTCTTCATCCTGCGCTACAGCGGCACGCTCGACTTCCTCGGCACCTTCCACGCGGTCGAGCAGGGGGCGTTCGACGCCCACAACGGCACGCTCGTCGCCGGCTGCCTGCTGCTGCTCGTCGGCGCCTTCGCGAAGTCGGCGCAGATCCCGTTCCACACCTGGCTGCCGGACGCGATGGAGGGCCCGACGCCGGTCTCCTCGCTGATCCACGCCGCGACCATGGTCACGGCCGGCGTCTACCTGATCAGCCGCATGTTCCCGCTCTTCGAGGCCGCTCCGGCGGCAGCGAACGTCGGCGCGATCGTCGGCGCGGTGACGCTGTTCGTCGCCGGCACGATCGCGCTGGTGCAGACCGACATCAAGCGCGTGATCGCGTACTCGACGATGTCGCAGATCGGCTACATGATCATGGGCGTCTCCGCCGGCGCCTACGCCGCGGGCATGTTCCACCTGCTGACGCACGCCTTCTTCAAGGCGCTGCTGTTCATGGCGGCCGGCTCGATCATCGGCGCGATGGCCGGCGCGCAGTCGCTCGACAAGATGTCGGGCTTCAAGAGATCGATGCCGTTCACCTTCGGCTGCTTCGTCGTCGGCGGCCTCGCGCTCTCCGGCGTGCCGCCCTTCTCCGGCTTCTTCTCCAAGGACGAGATCCTCGCCTTCGTCGGCAACCGCGGCGACTGGTTCGTCGCGCTCTACGTCGTCGGCTACATCGGCGCGTTCCTGACCGGCATATACACGTGGCGGATGATCTTCCGCGCCTTCTTCGGCAGACCGGTCCCCGAGGCCGTCGAGCTGGAGCACGGCCACATCGCCCACGCGGAGTTCCCGACCAACCCCGCCAACGGCGAGCGCGAGGACACCGAGGTCGGCTTCCCCGGCCCCGAGCATGTGATCGCCGAGCGCGAGTGGAGAATGAAGGTCGCGATGGGCCTGCTGGCCGTCGGCGCGACGATACTCGGCGTCCTCCAGATACCGATGGTGACCGAGGTCATCACGAACTTCCTGGAGCCGACCTTCGAGCACTCGAAGTACGCCCACACGCATCCCTCCGACGGCTTCGTCTGGTTCGGCATGATCCTCGGCACCGTCGTGGCGCTGACCGGCATCTCGATCGCGTACTACATCTGGGTGAAGAAGCCGGGCCTCTCGACGGCGCTGCAGACGCGCTTCAGAGCGGTCCACACCTTCCTCTTCAACAAGTGGTACTTCGACGAGCTGATCGACCTGCTGGTCGTGCGGCCGTGGGGGGCGGTCGGCACCTGGGCGCGCACCTGGTTCGAGCGCGTCATCTCCGACGGGCTGATCGTCGGCGGCGCCAGCGGCGTCGTCAAGGCCGGCTCGCAGGCCGTGCGCGCGCTGCAGACCGGCTTCCTGCGCTACTACGCCGCGCTGCTGCTGTTCGGCGGGGCCGCGGTCGTCCTGTACTTCCTGATCGCGAGCACGTGAGGCGCCGCTGATGACTCTCTCGATACTCATCTGGCTGCCGCTCGTCGTCGCCGTGCTCGGCGTCATCCTCGGCGGCAAGATCGCGCCGAAGCTGACCGTGCTCGGCACGCTCGTCACGCTCGGGATCGCGATCTCCTTCGTCGTCCGCTTCAAGAGCGGCGAGGACGGCCTCCAGTTCGTCACCAACGAGGCGTGGATCTCCGAGCTGGGGATCTCCTACAAGCTCGGCGTCGACGGCCTCAACGTCGTGCTGATCCTGCTCGCCGCCTTCCTCTTCTCGCTGTCGGCGATCTTCGCCAACCTGCGCGAGTGGGAGCGTCCGCAGCTCTTCTACTTCTGGTTCGGCATCGCGCAGACGGCGGTGCTCGGCGCCTTCGTCGCGCAGGACCTGATCCTGTTCGTCGCCTTCTTCGACCTGATGCTGATCCCGTTCTACTTCCTGACCGGGATCTGGGGCTCGGGCGACCGCGAGACGCGCGTGCGCGGCACGCAGAAGCTCGTGATCTACACGCTCGTCGGCTCGCTGCTGATGCTCGTCGCGGCGATCGCGACCGGCGTGCTCGCGGCCGAGCAGCACGACACCGACATCACCTATTCGATCTCGGCGCTGCAGCAGCTGCCGCTCAGCGACGGCTCGCAGAACTGGATCTTCCTCTGCTTCGCCGCCGCCTTCCTCGTGAAGATGCCGGCCTTCCCGCTGCACGGCTGGCTGCCCGACGGCTACAAGGCGATGCCGCTGCCGGCGCTCGGGGTCTTCTCCGGCGTGCTGTCGAAGGTCGCCGCCTACGGCTTCCTGCGGATCGTGCTGCCGGTCTTCCCGGACGCCTCCGTGCACTTCCAGGAGCTGCTGCTGCTGATCGCGCTCGGCTCGATCCTCTACGGCTCGGTGATGGCCTTCTCGGCGCAGAACGTGCGCATGGTCGTCGCCTTCTCGTCGGTGGCGCAGATGGGCTTCATCACGCTCGGGATCTTCGCCCTCAACGAGGACGGGGTCCAGGGCGCGCTGCTGCAGATGGTCAACCACGGCCTCGTGACCGTGCCGCTGTTCTTCATCGTCGGCCTGCTGGCCGCGCGCGCCGGCGGCTCCGAGGAGATCAGAGACCTCGGCGGGATCGCCTTCCGCGCGCCGGTGCTGGCGACGCTCTTCCTGATCGTCTCGCTGGCGACGCTGGCGATGCCGGGCTCGGCCAACTTCGCGGGCGAGTTCCTGATCCTGCTCGGCGTCTTCAAGGCGAAGGTCGCGTTCGCCTTCTTCGCCTCGATCGGCGTCGCGCTCGCGGCGGTCTACGCGCTGCGCGCCTTCATCAAGGCGATGCACAACCGCGTCAACCCGGGCGTCGACTCGCGTGAGGTGACCTTCCGCGACCTCGCCGTGCTGATCCCCTCGGTCGTCGTGATCCTGGCGCTCGCGCTCTACCCGCAGTTCGGGCTGGAGAAGACCGAGACGACGGCGAAGGAGACCGTCGCGCAGGTGCAGGCGAAGACCGGTCAGCTGACCGCAGACAAGACCTCCGAGGAGCACCAGCCATGACCTCCGCGCTCGTGACCGCGGCCGCCAGAGGGCCGCACATCGACTGGGCCGGCCTCTCGCCGCTCGTCGCGCTGGCGGCCGGCGGCGTGCTGGTGCTGCTGGTCGGGATCTTCCTCGGCCGCTCCGCCAAGCACGTCACGCCGCTGCTGGCGATCGCGGCGCTCGCCGCCTCGATCGGCCTCTCGGTCTGGCAGTTCGGCGAGTCGAAGTCGATCATCTCCGGCGCGCTGGCGATCGACGACCTGACGCTGACGCTCAACTTCATCCTCTGCGCGACCGGCATCGCCGCCGTGCTGCTGTCGTGGCGCTCGCGCGCCGCGCAGGTCGCCGGCCACGCCGAGTACTACGCGCTGCTGCTGCTGTCGCTGCTCGGCATGCTCGTGCTCGTGGGGGCGCAGAACCTCGTCACGCTGTTCGTCGGCTTCGAGCTGCTGTCGATCCCGCTCTACGTCCTCTGCGCCGCGGAGTTCCGTCGCGAGGGCTCGCTCGAGTCGGGCCTCAAGTACCTGATCGTCGGCTCGGTCGGCTCCGCGACGCTGCTCTACGGCCTCGCGCTGATCTACGGCGCGACCGGCTCGACCGACTTCGCCGGCATCAACGACGCGCTGCGCGACGGCGAGATCGCCGGCGACGTGCTGATGCTCTCGGGCGTCGGCCTGACGCTCGTCGGCCTCGCCTTCAAGGCATCGGTCGCGCCCTTCCACCAGTGGACGCCCGACGTCTACCAGGGCGCGCCGACGCCGATCACCGCCTTCATGGCGGTCGCGACGAAGGTCGCCGCCTTCGGTGTGCTGCTGCGCCTGTTCGACGTCGCGCTGCCGACGATCTCGCCCGACTGGGGCCCGGCCGTCGCCGCGCTCGCCGCGATCACGATCATCGTCGGCAACGTCGGCGCGCTCGGCCAGACGTCGCTGAAGCGGATGCTCGCCTTCTCCGGTGTCGCGCAGGCCGGCTATCTGCTCGCCGGCGTCGTCGTCGGCACGCAGCTCGGCGCCAAGGCGACCGTCTTCTACCTCGTCGTCTACGCGGCGATGAACATCGCCGCCTTCTCGGTCGTGATCGCGCGTGAGCGCGCGTCGATCTGGGGCGACGAGATCAGCGCCTTCGCCGGCCTCGGCAGATCGCAGCCGCTGCTGGCGTGGCCGCTGACGATCGCGATGCTCGGCCTTGCGGGCATCCCCGTCACGGCCGGCTTCATCGGCAAGTTCTACTTGATCGACGCTTTGGTCTCGGGCGACTACGCGTGGCTGGCGATCGTGCTCGTGATCGGCTCGATGATCTCGCTCGGCTACTACCTGCGCGTGATCGCGGCGATGTGGATGGGCGAGCCGGAGGCGGCCTCCGAGCCGGCCGCGGCCGGGCCTGCCGCGCCGACGGTCGCGGGCGCCCCCGGCGCTCCGCCGATCATGGCCGGCGGCTCGCAGGAGGCCGACGAGCTGGTCGACGGCGTTCAGCCCGAGGTGCTCGGCGTCGCCTGGCTGGCGACCGCCGTGATCCTCTTCTTCGGCATCATCCCGTCGCCGCTGTTCGAGCTCGCCGGCAAGGCCGGCGAGTCGCTGACGGGCATCTTCTAGGGCGAGCAGAGGAGAGTTTTGGTCGCTCAGCGACCAAAACTCTCCGGTCCTCGTCGGGCCGCCCCGCGAGGCGGCCTCTTTCTCCGCTACATTCATCCCATGACCGGACGAATCGCACGCGGACCATCGCTCGTTGAGGGCGCGATCGAGGCGCTGCGGGCGGAGATCGTCGGCGGCGCGTGGCCGGTGGGGGAGCGGATCCCGACCGAGCCGGAGCTGGTCGAGGCGTTCGGGATCGGCCGCAACAGCCTGCGCGAGGCGATCCGCGCGCTCGTCCACGCCGGCCTGCTGGAGACGCGCCAGGGCGACGGCACCTACGTGATCGCGACGAGCGACCTCGCCGGCGCCCTGCGCCGCCGCACCAGCCGCGCCGAGCTGCTGGAGGTCTTCGAGCTGCGACGGGCGCTGGAGGTCGAGGCCGCGCGGCTGGCCGCGCAACGCCGCACCGACGCCGACCTCGCGGAGCTGGAGCGGCTGCTGGCCGCGCGCGAGCAGGCGTCGCGCAAGCCCGACCTCGGCGAGTTCGTCGAGCTGGACGTGGCGCTGCACCGCACGATCGTCGCCGCCGCCCACAACTCGATGCTCGCCGAGCTGTACGACGACTTCACGGCAGCGCTGCGCGACGCGATCGCCAGCTCGCTCGACGGCTCGCCGCGCGAGGACCAGGTCCACGTCCACGACGACCTCGTCGCCGCGATCCGCGCCAGTGACGCGGCGGCCGCGCAGGCCGCGACCGCGCGCTTCCTCGACGAGCTGATGGGCGAGCTGCGCGCATGAGCGCCACCGCGAACGGCAGCGGCCGCGCGCGGGCCAGGCGCGACGCGGGCGCGCCCGGCTGGCGCACGACGGCCCTGCTGCTCGCCGGGATCGTGCTCGTCGCCGTCAACCTGCGCTTCGCGCTGACGAGCATCGGCCCGCTGATCGACGACGTGCGCGACGACCTCGGCCTCTCCGGCACGACCGTCGGGCTGCTGACGACCGCGCCGCTGCTGGCGCTCGGGCTCGTCTCACCGCTGGCGCCGCGGCTGGCCGGCCGCTTCGGCGCCGAGCACGTCGTGCTCGGCTGCCTCCTGGCGATCTTCGCCGGCGTCGCCCTGCGGCTGCTGCCGCCGGTCGGGCTGCTGTTCACCGGCACGCTGATCGCCGGCTGCGCGATCGCGATCGGCAACGTGCTCGTGCCGGGGATCGTCAAGCAGCGCTTCGGCGCCAGAGCGGCGCTGATGACCGGCGTCTACTCGGTCGGGCTCAGCGGCGGCGCCGCGCTCGCGGCGGGCCTCGTCGTGCCGATCGAGGGCTGGGTCGGCGGCTCGTGGCGGCTGGCGCTGGCGCTGTGGGCGCTGCCGGCGCTGCTGGCGGCGGTGGTGTGGCTGCCGCAGCTGCGTCAGCGCGAGCGGCGCATCCGCGCCGAGGCGCATGCCGACGTGGCGCGCAGGGCGTCGTCCGATTCGCGCCCGTACAGCGGCACCGTGCCGCCCACCGCCGCGCCGCGGCCCAACCTCTGGCGCGACAGGCGCGCGTGGGCGGTGACGCTCTTCATGGGCCTGCAGTCGCTGATCTTCTACACCGCCGGCGCGTGGCTGCCGGAGATCGTGCGCGCGCAGAGCGGCGTCAGCGACGCGACGGCCGGCGGACTGCTGTCGCTGATGATGGTGCTGGGGATACCGATCGGCTTCGCGACCGCCGCGCTCGCCTCGAGGATCCGCGATCAGCGGCCGCTCGCCGCCGTCGCCGCGACCTTCCCCGCGCTCGGCTGGCTGGGGCTGCTGCTGGCGCCCGGCGGCCCGGTCGTGCTGTGGGTCGTGCTGCTGGGGATCGGCGCCGGCGTCGGCTTCACGCTCGTGCTGACGCTGTTCGTGCTGCGCGCCCGCGACGTGCCGCACACCGCCGCGCTGTCGGGGATGGCGCAGTCGGCCGGCTACACCTTCGCCGCGCTCGGCCCGCTCGCGATCGGCGTGCTGCACGACGCGACCGGCGGCTGGTCGGTCCCGCTCGCCGTGCTCGGCTGCCTCGCGCTGCCGGAGCTGGTCGCGGCGCTGGCGGCGGCGCGGCCGGGGTATGTCGGCGGGGAACCGCGGCCTGCGGCCTTGTTCCCTGGGCGCGAACTCGCGACGGAATGCGAGCCCCCAGGGCGAGGCATTCCGCAGGCTCCTTCGCGGGGCGCCGGTGCAGCTGCGTGACGCGGCTGCCCAAGATGAGGGATCGTCCCTCATGCCGCTGGCGCCCCAGCCCGCGAAGCTGCTGACATGAGCGAATCGCACCCGCTGGTCGTGCGCCTCGAGTTGACGCGCATGACCGATCCGATCGCCGGCACCCTCAGCGGCCCGGACGGCACCGAACGCGCCTTTCGCGGCTGGACCGGCCTCGCGGCCGCGCTCGGCCGGCTGGCGGAGGAGCCCGTTCGTCCAGATCGGCCGGAATCGCACGTGACATCCGGCTGAGAACCGGCATACTCCCCGCGGTGAGCCGCCGCGGGGAGCTGCTGGTCGACCGGGACATCGAGCTTGCGGCGCTCGCGCGGGTCGCCGCGCAGGCGGCCGACGAGCTCGGCGGCCTCGCCGTCGTCGAAGGACCGGCCGGGATCGGCAAGAGCCGCCTGCTGAACGCCCACCGCGCGCAGCTGCGCGAGCGCGGGGTGCGCGTGCTGGTCGCGCGCGGCGGCGAGCTGGAGGCCGACGTGCCGTTCGGCGTCGTGCGGCAGCTGTTCGAGCGCGCGCTGATCGCCGACGGCAACGGGCTGCTGAGCGGCGCCGCCCACGCTGCCGCACCGATCTTCTCCGGCGTCGCCGACGACGGACCCGCTCCGGCCGACCCCGGCCCGCGGATCCTGCACGGCCTCTGGTGGCTGTGCGCGAACCTCGCCGCCGACGGTCCGCTCGTGCTGCACGTCGACGACGCCCACTGGGCCGACGCGCCATCGCTGCGCTTCGTCGACCACCTCTCGCGGCGCCTGGAGGGGACCGGGCTCGCGCTCGTCGTCGCCTGGCGCAGCGAGGACCCGGGCGCCGTCGATCCGCTGCTGTCGCAGCTGGCGGCCGATCCCGCCGCCGCCGTGCTGCGACCTGGCCCGCTCGGCGCCGACGCCGTCGCGCGGCTGGCCGAGGCGAGCTTCGGCGGGCCGTGCGCGCCGGAGTTCGTCGACGCCTGCCACGGCGCCACGCGCGGCAACCCCTTCCTGCTGCACGAGCTGCTCGCCGAGCTGAGCGCCGACGGCGTCACGCCCGACGCCGCGGCGGCGCGCGAGGTCCACGAGCTGGGCGCCTCCGCCGTCGCACGCGCGGTGCTGCTGCGGCTTGGCGCCGTCTCACCGGCGGCGGTCGCGCTCGCGCACGCGATAGCGGTGCTCGGCGGCGAGGCGGAGTCGCGCCGCGCCGCCGCCGTCGCGCGGCTGACGCCGGAGCAGACCGCGACGGCGGTCGACGCGCTCGTCGCGCTGCAGATCGTCGAGCGCGGCCAGCCGCTGCAGTTCGTCCATCCGCTCGTGCGCCGCTCGATCCTCGACGACCTCGCGCCGAGCGAGCTGGCCGAGCTGCACGCCCGCTCGGCGCGCGTGCTCGACGCCGAGGGCGCGACCGCCGAGCGCGTCGCCGGCCACCTGCTCGGAACCGATGGCGCAGGCGACCCGTGGGTCGTCGAGCTGCTGCGCGCCGGCGCCGTCCGCGCTCGCGCGCAGGGCGCGCTCGACGCGGCCGCGAGATGGCTGACGCGCGCGCTCGCCGAGCCGCCGCCGCCGGAGCTGCGCAACGACGTGCTGGTCGAGCTCGGCCTCGTCGAGATGAGCCTCGGCCGCCACGTCGACGGGCGCCGGCACCTGCAGGAGGCGCTCGCGCGCGAGCCCGCGCCGGCGAAGCGCGCGCGCTGCTTCCCCGACCTCGCGTGGGCGACGATGAACCTCGACGGCGTGCCGGCCGCGGTCGCGCTGCTGGAGCAGGAGATCGAGACGGCCGACGCGCTCGACCACGAGACGGCGCTGAAGCTGGAGGCCGACCTCGCCTCGATGGGCGCGATGAGCCCCGAGGTGACGCGCGAGGTCGCGCGCCGGCTCGCCCGCTTCGCGACCGTGCGCGGGACGACGCGCGGCGAGCGGCTCGTGCTCGCCAGCCTCGCCCAGCTCGCCTGGTACCGCAACGCGCCCGCGGAGGAGGTCGCCGACCTCGCGCGGCGGGCGTGGGGCGACGGCGCGCTGCTCGGTGACACCTCGATCGAGGACCTGCCGGCCTACCAGGTCGTCTACGCGCTCGTGATGGCCGACGCGCTGGAGGATGCCGAGGCGGCCGCCGACCGTCTGCTGGCGGCCGGCAGCACGCAGGGCTCGATCATCACCTTCGGCGCCGGGTCGGGGCTGCGCGCGTGGGTCCGCCAGCGGCGCGGCCTGCTCGCCGAGGCGGCCGCCGACGGTGCGCAGGGGCTCGCGGCGCTGCGCGAGCTGGGGCCGCTCGCCCATCAGCAGGCGATGACGTTCGTCGGCGTGCGCGGGACCGTCGAGGCGCTCGTCGCGCGCGGCGAGCTGGAGGCGGCCGACGCGGTGCTGCAGGAGACGGCCTTCGACGGCGACGTCTTCGACCTCGTCCCGCTCAACCGCGTCGTCGGCGCGCGCGGCCTGCTGCGCTTGGCGCAGGGCCGCAGCGACGAAGGGATCGCCGACCTGCGCGAGCTGGGCGCCCGCGACGCCCGCGCCGGCGTCGTCGCGCCCGGTGACCCGTGGCGGACCGCGGTCGCGGGTGCGCTGCGCGCCGCCGGGCAGGTCGAGGAGGCGCGCACGCTGCTGGAGGAGCAGCTGACGCTCGCGCGCGCGGCGAGGCTCGTCTCGGCGGAGGGCGCGGCGCTGCGGGCGCTGGCGCTGACGCACGACGGCGAGCGCCGCGTCGAGTTGCTGGAGCAGGCGGTCGCGCTGCTCTCGCGGGCCCCCTCGCGGCTGGAGGAGGCGGCCGCGCTGACCGACCTCGGCGCCGCGCTGCGCGTCGCCGGTCGCCGCTCGGCGGCGACCGAGCCGCTGACGCGCGCGCTGGAGCTGGCGGCCGGGGTCCCGCCGCTGGCGCGCCGTGCCCACGAGGAGCTGGAGACGGCCGGCGCGAGACCGCGGCGGCTGCGCTTCTCCGGCGCCGAGGACCTGACCGCCGCCGAGCGCCGCGTCGCCGAGCTGGCTGGCGACGGCCGCTCCAACCGCGAGATCGCGCAGGAGCTGTTCGTGACGCCGAAGACGGTCGAGAACCACCTCGGGCGGATCTACATGAAGCTCGGGATCCATTCACGGAGAGAGCTGTCGGCCGCCCTCGTCGGCTGACGACGCGCAGCTCCTGCCATCCTGGAGGCGATGGCCGCCTCGCCCTCAGACGCCCCGCCCGCCCCTGCCGACGGCGCGCTTCCGCAGCACGCCCTCGCCGAGCTGGGGCAGCGGCCGTTCGGGATCTACGTCCACGTGCCGTTCTGCGCCACCCGCTGCGGCTACTGCGACTTCAACACGTACACCGCGGAGGAGCTGCCGGGCGGCGTCAATCGCGGCTCCTACGCCGCCTCGGCGGTCGCGGAGCTGAGACTGGCGCGCGAGGTGCTCGAAGGGGGCGCCTCCGGCCGCCCGCTCCCGCCGGTCCAGACGGTCTTCGTCGGCGGCGGCACGCCGACGCTGCTGGCACCGGAGGACCTCGCCGCGGTCCTCGGCGCGATCGACGACACCTTCGGCCTGGCGCCCGGCGCCGAGGTGACCACGGAGGCGAACCCCGAGAGCGTCTCGCCGGCCGCCTTCGCGACGTTGCGCGCCGCCGGCTTCACGCGCGTCTCGCTGGGGATGCAGAGCGCCGTCCCCGCGGTGCTCGCGACGCTCGACCGCACGCACACGCCCGGCCGTCCGGCGGCGGCCGCCGCCGAGGCGCGCGCCGCCGGCTTCGAGCACGTCAGCCTCGACCTGATCTACGGCACCCCCGGCGAGTCGGACGACGACTGGCGCCGCTCGGTCGACGCCGCGCTCGCCGCCCGGCCGGATCACGTCAGCGCGTACGCGCTGACGGTCGAGCCGGGCACGCGGCTGCACGCGCGCGTGCGCCGCGGCGAGCTGCCGCTGCCCGACGAGGACCAGCTCGCCGACCGCTATGCGATCGCTGACGACGCCTTCAGCGCCGCCGGCCTGGAGTGGTACGAGATCTCCAACTGGGCTGCCGCCGACGGCGATCGCTGCGAGCACAACCTCAACTACTGGCGCGGCGCCGACTGGTGGGGCGTCGGCCCCGGCGCGCACAGCCATGTCGGCGGTGTGCGCTGGTGGAACGTGCTGCACCCGTCGGCGTACGCGACCGCGCTGAGCGAGCGGCGCTCGCCGGCGGCCGGTCGCGAGCTGCTCGACGACGAGACGCGCCGCTTCGAGCGGATCATGCTGGAGACCCGTCTGCGCGAAGGGCTCGACGCCGATCTGCTGCGTCCCGACGGCCTCGCGGCCGCCCGGCGCGCCGTCACCGACGGCCTCGCGCTGCCCGACGCGCTCGCCGCCGGCCGCGTCCGCCTCACGCGGCGGGGGCGGCTGCTGGCGGATGCGCTGGTGCGGGACCTGGTCGACTGAGGCGGCTCAGCCGGCCGCCGCGGCCGCGCGTGGCCGCACTTCATAGACGCACGCGTGCGATCCGGACAGGATGTGCGCGACGCGTCTGACGTCGGCCTCGGGCAGCAGCTCGCGCAGGAAGGCGATCTCGGTCGAGCAGGCGTGGCCGTACCTTCTGGCGACCGCGAGGATCGCGCAGTTGTGCTCGCGCAGCAGGAAGCCCTCGCCGTCCTCGGTCGGCTCGAAGTCGGCGAGGTAGCCGTCTTCGTCGAGCACGCGCGCGATCTCGGCGACGCGCGCGGCGAAGTCGAGCCCGTCCATGCGCGCGCGCACGCGCTCCACGCGCGCCGCGCGCCGCTTCTCGAAGGCGCGCTGCACGACGCCGGGGTCCTCGTCGGCGAGGTGGTCGAGCAGCTCCAGCGTCAGCGTCCCGTACGACTTCGGAAAGAGCGCCTCGGCGGCGGGGCCGAGCTGGTAGCTGCGGCGGGGCCGTCCGGGGCCAGAGCGTTCGTCGGTGTGGACGACGAGGTCGGCCGCCGCGAGCCCCTGGAGATGCTGGCGCACGGCGCTGACGGTGACGCCCAGCTCGAGTGCCAGCTCCTCGGCGCGCGCCTCGCCGCGCTTTCGGAGCGTCACGAGCAGGGCCCTGCGGGTAGGAGGAAGCTCTGCGAGGACTGGTCCGAGGCCCGGTTCCATGTATGTTTGAACAGTAGCGACTGTCTATATCCGCCGCGCACCCACGAAGGAGCCCAGATGGCCTACGAGCTTCCCCCGCTTCCCTACGCGTACGACGCCCTCGAGCCCCACATCGACGAGGCGACGCAGAGATTTCATCACGACAAGCATCACGCGACCTACGTGAGCAGAGCCAACGAGGCGCTCGAGGGCACCGAGTGGGCCGACAAGCCCGTCGAGGAGCTGCTCAAGAACCTCGACAAGCTCCCGGCTGACAAGCTCAACCCGGTCAGAAACAACGCCGGCGGTCACTACAACCACACGCTGTGGTGGGAGTCGCTCTCCCCGAACGGCGGCGGCGCGCCGACTGGCGCGCTCGCCGAGGCGATCGACGCGGCGTTCGGCTCGTTCGACGAGTTCAAGGCGAAGGTCGAGGCCGCCGGTGCGGGCCGCTTCGGCTCCGGCTGGGCGTGGCTCGTCAAGGGCGACGGCGGCCTCGAGGTCCTCTCGACGCCCAACCAGGACACCCCGCTGGCCGACGGCAAGACCCCGCTCTTCGGCATCGACGTGTGGGAGCACGCCTACTACCTGAAGTACCAGAACCTCCGTCCGGCGTACCTCAAGGCCGTCTGGAACGTGGTGGACTGGGACAAGGTCGCCGAGCGCTTCGCTGCGGCCTCATGACCTACGTCATCGCGGAGCCGTGCATCGGGACGAAGGACGTCTCGTGCACGGAGGTCTGCCCCGTCGACTGCATCCACCCGACGCAGGACGAGCCCGGGTTCGACCAGGCGACGATGCTCTTCATCGACCCCGAGGAGTGCATCGACTGCGACGCCTGCGTTGAGGCCTGCCCGGTCGACGCGATCTTCCCGGAGGACCTGCTGCCGGAGCAGTGGGTCGACTACGCGCAGAAGAACGCGGAGTACTTCCAGAACTAGGTGGAATGGTCGGGGTGCGCCGCGTGCGCGCCCCGATCGCGCCTGGCGCGCGCCGCACGCCGCGCCCCGCGCACCTCAGAGCGGCGTGCGCTCCTCCTCTTCCAGCATCACCCGGAGCCGCCTCAGCGCGCTTGCGATGCGGGACTTGACGGTGCCGAGCGGTATGCCCGTGTGGGTGACGATCTGGCTCTGGCTGAAGCCGAGGTGGAAGTGCAGCCGCACGACCTCGGCCTCGACCGGCGACAGACGCGCGAGCAGCCCGTCGACGACCATGCGGTCGACGACGTCGGCCGCCGGCTCGCGCTCGCCGGCGGTGTCGGGCCCGGCGTCGGCGGGGTCGAACGGCTCCGGGATCCTGCGCCGCAGATGGTCGATCGCACGCGAGCGCGCGATCGTCGCCAGCCACGTGCGCAGCGAGGCGCGCGTCGGGTCGTAGGAGTCGCAGCGCAGCCACGCTTCGAGCAGAACCTGCTGGAAGACGTCCTCCGCGGCGTTGCGGTCGCCGAGCGTGTCGGAGATCGCCGCGAGCGTCGGCGGGCCGTACTCGGCGTAGAGCGCGCGCACCGCGTCCGGGTCCCCGCGGCGAAGGCCGTCGGCGATGCGGAGCTCGGTGGTTGACGGGCTGCTTCGGCGCATCACGGCTCGCTCACTGTCGCATGATCGGCGGCCGGCAACGGTATGGCGTCGGTAGGAGTTGGCGCATTGGCCTGGTTAACCACCGAAACCCTTGGGGGACGTATCGGGTTTGACATGCATTCGGCGGTACCCGTAGGTTCCGCTGTCGAGGAGATTCCCCCCATCTATGAAAGGACTCGTCATGAGATCGAGGTACGGTTGGCACGGCCGCCTCGCAGTGGCGACTGCCGTGGCCGCGACGTTCGCCGTCGCCGCTCCGGCCAATGCTGCGGACACCGTTGAGCTTGACGGCGGCACCACCACGCTCAAGCTTGACGGCAAGACGGTCAGAGCGCTCAGAAGCGCCGGCATCACCGTCGCGGCGAACAAGCCCGCGAAGGTCTCTGGCACCACGGCCAGATTCCCGATCAGCGGCGGCGACATCGACCCCGCGAACGCGAAGGGCACGATCGCTCACAAGGGCGGCCTGACGCTCAGAATGGGCAGAACGAAGGTCGCGCTGACCGCGATCACGCTCAACACGGGCAAGAAGACGGTCACCGCCAAGAGCGGCAGCAGAACGATCACGGTCGGCTCGCTGTCCGGCGGCAAGGTCTCGCGCGACGGCTTCGCGACGAGCGTCGCGGGCGTCAAGGTCAAGCTCGGCAAGGCTGCTGCCGGCACGCTCAACAGAGCGTTCGGCGTCAGAACGTTCAAGTCGGGCCTCGCGCTCGGCACGGCGGCCGTCGATCCGACGACCGACGAGATCGCCTTCGACAGAGGCTCCACGACGCTGACGTTCAACGCGCAGACGGCCGGCGGCTTGAGAGCGCTCGGCGTCAACGTCGCCCCGGTCGCCCCGGCGACCGCTGACCCGGCGACCGGCGGCCTGATCTTCCCGGTCACCGGCGGCGTCGTGAACACGACGAACCTGTCCGGCAGAATCACCCACAGCGGTGGCCTGACGCTCGGGACGCTGGCGCTCAGCGATCCGGTCATCACGCTCGGCTCGACGGTGACGCTCGGCGTCAACCTCGGCACGATCGCCGACATCGCGCTCAGCGGCGCGCCGGCGATCGACCCGGCGACGCGGACGGTCAGAGTGGCCGGCGCGGTCAGACTGAACGAGTTCGCCGCTACGGCGCTCAACCAGCTGTTCGGCAGACCGATCTTCGCGCCCGGCGCCGAGATCGCAACCGCTTCGCTGAACGCGACCGCGCGCTAGTCGCGGCTCCGCGACAGCGGATCGCTTTCCGGCCCGCCTGCCCCGTTTCGACGGGGCAGGCGGGCCGTTTCGCGTTCTGGGCCCGAAGCCCCCTGCAGCACGGCGGGAACGGCGCCGGCCGCGGCGCTCGTGAGCAGGATCGCGTCTGCGCGCGCGAGACGGTCGAGCGAGAGCGGCTGCTCGACGGCGCGGCGGACCGCGGCGCCGTTCGGCGCGGTGAGGGCTTCGCCGGCCGCGCGCGCGAGCAGCAGCGCGCGTGTGACGCCCGGGAGGATCCGTCCGTCGGCGGGCGGCGTGAGGAGCGTGTCGCCCTCGACCGCGAGCACGTTGGCCCATGACGCTTCCAGCACCGCGCCGGCGCCGTCGAGCAGCAGCGGCGTCGCGCCGGCGTCGCCGCTCTCCTGCCGCGCCTCGACCGTGAGCTGGTCGAGCAGCTCGCGGTCGAGCCACTTGTGCCCGCCGAGACCGCCCGGCAGCGTGAACGGCACGAGCGTCACGGGAAGCGTGCGGGCGGCCAGCGGAGCGAGCAGCACGTCCGCCTCACCGGCCGCGGTCAGCACGATTCTGAGGCGTGAGGCGGTGGTGGTCGTCTCGGTGGCGGTCGCCGTCGCCGCGGCGACCGCCGCGACGCGAGCCGGGAGGTCGGCCGGAAGCGCGACGCCGTACAGCGTCCGTGCGCTGGCGGAGAGGCGCGCGAGGTGCGCGTCGGCGTGCTCGGCGACGCCGTCGCGGGCCAGGAGCGTCTCGAACAGCCCGCGGCCGGGATCGGGCCGCCGCCGCGGACGGCGCAGGGCGGCTGGCGCGGCGGGGGGCGCGGGTCGCGCGGGCGCGGCGGGGAGCGTGCCGCCGATCGCGGCGATCAGCGGGCGCGCCTTCACATGGCACTCCTCCAGCTCTGCGAGCGGATCGGAGTCGGCGACGATGCCGCCGCCGGCGCCGAGCCAGAGGTGGCCGGCGCGGGCTTCGAAGGTGCGGATCGCGACGTTCAGCTCCAGCCCCGCGAACGGGCTCGCGTAGCCGACGGCGCCGGTGTACAGCTCCCGCGCGGTCCCCTCCAGCGCGTTGATCACGTGTAGCGCCTGGACCTTCGGCGCGCCGGTGACGGAGCCGGGCGGGAACGTCGCGCGCAGCAGCTCGCCGTCGCCGACCGCCGCCCGCAGCGTGCCGCGCACGGGTGAGACGAGATGCCACAGGCCGGGGTGGGCTTGGGCTTCGGGGGCGGAGGCGGCGGCGATCGAGCCGTACTCGCAGACGCGCCCGAGGTCGTTGCGCATCAGGTCGACGATCATCACGTGCTCGGCGTGGTCCTTGGCCGACGCGAGCAGACGCGCTCGCGCCGCGGCCGCCGCGGGCCGCTCGTCGGCGTGCTCGGCGCGCGCGATCGTGCCCTTGATCGGCGCGCTCTCGACCTGCCGGCCGCGCCGTCGCAGGAACAGCTCGGGGGAGAGCGAGGCGATCCCGCCCCACGGTGCCGGGAAGACCCCGCCATAGGCCGGCGCCAGCCGCTCCTGAGCGCGGGCGTAGAGGTCGACGACGTCGCCGCTCGGCCACTCGGCCTCGAAGCGCAGGCAGACGTTCGCCTGGAACAGCTCGCCCGCGGCGATCCGCTCGCGGCAGTCCGCGACGGCGGCGAGGTGCGCGGCGGCGCCGTCACCGGCGATGTGAAAGGCAGGGTGGTTCGCAGGGGGCGCGGGCGCGGCGGCGGCAGTCTCCAACAGCCCGTCGAGCCGGTCGAGCCGCGCGCCGAGCGCGCGCTCGCGGGCGGGCGTCGCGAGCGCCTCGAACCACCAGCGGCCGGCGGCGTCGAGGCGCAGGAGGTGGTCGTAGTAGGCGAGCTGGAACGCCGGCAGCGCGACCGGTCGCGGCGGCGCGGGCGAGAGCTGCTCGACACGCGCTCCGAGGCGGTAGCCGAGCCAGCCGAACCAGCCGCCGCCGACCGCCTCCGGCGGCGCCTCCTCGCGCGCGCCCGGCGCGAGCGAGGGCAGCTCGTCGAGCAGCGCGAAGGGGTCGTCGTCCGGGGCCGCGAGCCGCAGCGGCGCGCAGCCGACGATCGCGCCGCCGCCGGCCCAGCGACCGGTCAACGCGAACGGCCACGGTTCGCCGGCCAGCGCGCGCAGCGCGGCCGTGGGGGAGCAGCTGGCAGACAGCGCCACGCGCATGAGCCGCACAGCGGTCATGGCCTGGAGCATAGGGGCGGTGTCGCGAGCGGGCGTGGTCGACAGCTCGCCGACCTGGGCGCGTCCGCGCGCGCTAGCGTTGCCCGATGGCCAGCGAACGTGACGAGGCGGCGCCGGGGCTGCGGGTGCACGGGCTGTCGGTCGCGCTCGGCGGCCGGCCGGTCCTGCGCGATCTCTCCTTCGACGTGCCGAAGGGCACGGTCACCGTCGTCGTCGCGCCGTCGGGAAGTGGCAAGAGCACGCTGCTGCGCTGCTGCAACCGGCTGCTGCAACCCGACGGTGGAACGGTCCTGCTCGACGGCGCTGACGTCGACGGCATCGAGGCCTGCGCGCTGCGGCGGCGCGTCGGGCTCGTCGGCCAGGTGCCGGTGATGCTGCCGGGGACCGTGCGTGACAACCTCGCGTATGGCCTGACCGAACGGGATGACAGCGGCGATGCGGCGCTGGCGCGCGCGCTCGCGGCCGCCGGACTCGACGCCAGCTTCCTCGACCGTCCAGCGGATGAGCTGTCGGGGGGCGAACGGGCGCGCGTCACGCTCGCCCGCGCGCTCACGCGCGGCCCGGAGCTGCTGCTGCTCGACGAGCCGACCGCCGCGCTCGACGCCGCCGCCGCCGGACACGTCGGCGAGACGCTGCGGCGGCTCGCCGGCGACGGCCTCGGCGTGCTCGCGGCGACGCACGACCTCGGCTTCGCGGCTGCCGTCGCCGACCGCGCGATCACGCTGCGCGATGGCCGCGCCGTCACCGGCACGCCGGAGGAGATCCTCGGTGGGGCTGATGCCGAGCGCGGGGCGGAGAGGCGATGAGTCAGGCCGTCGCTCAGGTCGTCGCGGGCGCCGCGTTCGCGATCGGCGCCGCGCTGCTCGCCTGGCACTACCGGCTCGGGTTGGCACGACCGCTGGTGACGGCGGCCGTGCGGGCCGCCGTGCAGCTCGCCGCCGTCGGAGCCGTCGTCGCGCTCGTCTTCCGCGTCCCGGCGCTGGCGGTCGCGTTCGTCGCGGTGATGGTGGTGACCGCGGCGCTGACGGCCGGCGGACGACTGCGCGGCCTCCCAGGCGCGCGCCGCGCGGCGGCGTTGGCGATCGCGCTGCCGGCGCTGTCCGCGACGGCGATCCTGCTTGCCGTCGGCGCCTTCGACGTGACGCCGCGCGCCGCGATCCCGACCGCCGGCATCCTGATCGGCGGCGCGATGGCCGCCACGACGCTGACCGGCCGCCGGCTGCTGGAAGCGCTCGCGCGCGGCGGTGACGAGCTGGAGGCGCGGCTGGCGCTTGGCGACGCCGCTCGCACCGCGCTCGCGCCGTTCACCCGCCAGGCGATCACGACCGGGCTCGTCCCGGCGATCGACCAGACGCGCAGCGTCGGCCTCGTGACGCTGCCCGGCACCTTCGTCGGCCTGCTGCTCGGCGGCGCCTCGCCCGCTGCCGCCGCGCGGATCCAGCTGACCGTGCTGCTCGCGCTGCTCGCCGTCGAGCTGCTGAGCGCGATCGTCGTCGCCGAGCTGATCACGCGCGCCTGCATCAGACCAGGGGAGCGGATCGTCGTCCCGCCCGCCGCGGTCGCCGCCAGCCGCTGAACCGGCCGGCGCGCGGCCGACCGCCTACCGCGGGTCGATGCGGGACTGCTCGATCCGGCGCGCGACGAGGTCCCCGATCTCGCCGCCGAGCCGCTCGCGCACGGCGGCGGCCGAGGCGCGGTGGTCGTAGGCGACGCGGCGCAGCTCGATCGCGCCGTCGTCGCCGAGCAGCGCGTAGGCGGCGCGCGGGTCGCCGTCGAACGGCATCCCGACGCTGCCCGGGTTCAGCAGCTCCAGCGCGCCCGCGCCGCCCGCGCCTGCGCCGCCGCCCGTGCCCGCGCCGCGCGCGCTCGCGCCGCGGTGAAACTGGACGTGGGTGTGGCCGACGACCAGCCGCGGCTCGCGCAGCTCGGTCAGCAGCGCCGGTTCGCCGGGGCTCGGCGAGGGCGTCAGCCCTGCCATGTCGGAGAGCGGCGAGGCGTGGCAGCAGCGCAGGTCGCCGTCGAGCACGGCCTGCTCAGGCAGTGCCGCGAGCTGCGCCACCAGCGCGGAGCCGAGCTGCTTCGCGCACCAGCGCGCCGCCGGGCGCACCGGCGGCGGCGCCTCCGCGGGCGCGTTGGTCCAGCGCTCGCCGTTGCCGCGGATCCAGGTCGCGCCGCGCAGCGCGCGCAGGCGCTCGACCGTCTCCAGCGGCCACGCTCCGAAGAGCGCGTAGTCGCCGCCGAGCAGCCAGCGCGCGGCGCCGGCCGCGTCCGCGTCGGCGAGGACCGCGTCGAGCGCCGGCAGGTTGCCGTGGACGTCGTAGAGGACGGCGAGCACGGGCCGATCCTAACGCCGCGGTCGAGGCGCGCCGGCGCCGCGCCCGTCCGATGAGCGCGGCGCGGCGAGGGAGGGGGTCAGCCGGCCTGGACGCGGATCATCCAGAGGTTCTCCTCGAGCCCCTGGACGACGCCGTGGAGCAGGTCGGCCGTGACGGTGTCGACGTCCTCCAGCTTGTCCATGCGGTTGCGGATGTCGCCGATCGCGTCGGTCAGCAGGCGCGTGACGGCGGCGATCACGTCCTGGTCGAGCAGCTGCCCCTCGGGCAGTGGGGAGAGGATCGTGCGCGCCGCGACCGTTCTGACCTGGCCGTCCGGCTGATAGCCGAGCGCGACCGCGCGCTCGGCGACCTCGTCGGAGGCGAGTCGCCAGGCGTCGACGAGCTCGTCGAGGAAGAGGTGCAGCGAGCGGAAGTTCGGGCCGACGATGTTCCAGTGGGCCTGCTTGCCCAGCAGCGACAGGTCGATCAGCGTGACGAGCACCGCCTGCAGCTCGGCGCCGATCGCCTCGCGGTCGTTGTGCCGCAGCGTCGGATGATGGTCTTCGCTGATCGTCTGATGCGCCATGGTTCGCTCCTTCTGGACATGGGGGGCTGCCTACGTTGTAGCGGTATGCCCGCATCCACGTCCACCCTCCCGTGAGAACGCTCACGCAATCGTCACGACCCGCAGTTCCGCATTGACCCTGCGCAGGCGGCGCGCAGCCTCCTACACTCGCCCCAGTGGATCCGATCGACCCCTGCCCGCTGCTTGACGGCCTGTTGCGCGAGACGCTCGCCGACGGTGCCCTCGCAGGCCGCCGCGTCGCCCTCGCGGGGGAGCTCGACGGACCGCGCGCGACGCTCGCGGCAGTGCTCGCCGACGCCGGCGCCGAACTGGTGGAGGAGCGGCCGGAGCTGGCGATCGGCCCCTTCGCGCGCGAGCAGTACGGCCTCCGCGGCCTCGTCGAGCCCGGCACGGTGATGGGCGCCGTCGCGCACGCGCTCGACGCCCCGGTCGTCGCGATCGGCTGCTCGCCGGTCGCGCGGCTCGTCTTCTCCGCCGCGGCCGGCCCGGCGGTCGTGCAGGCGCTGCTGCGGCTGACGAACCTCTCGCTCGCCGGCCGCTGCGTCGCCGTGCTCGGCTACGGCGACGTCGGCGCCTCGGTCGCGCGCAGCGTGCGCGCGCTCGGCGGCCACGTCCACGTCGTCGAGGAGGAGCCGCTGTGCGCGCTCGCCGCCGCGCTCGACGGCCACCGCGTCAGCGAGGAGCTGGGCCCCGACGCCGAGATCGTGATCGCCTGCGAGCGGGCCGCCGCGATCGCCGAGCTGCCGGCCGGCGCGCTCGTCGCGAGCGCCCTGCCGGGCCGGCTGCCGCCGGTCCTCGGCGTCGTCGCGCGCGACGGGATCGTCCACGCCGCCGGCCGCGATGTGCTCGGCGGCGGCAGCGCGCTGCTCTCACCGGCCGGTGACGGGCTGGCGCCCGAGGCCGCCGACGCGCTGCTGACCTTGCAGGGGATGGCACTGCACCGCCTCGCCAGCGGCGAGCTGGAGACCGGCGTGCACCGGCTGCCGCACGAGCTGGAGGAGTCGGTCGCGCAGGCATGGCTGGAGCGGCGGACAGCGGGGGCGCGCACGTCGGAGCGGCTGTGAGCGGCGGCGCGGCGCGGATCGCGTGGGCGCGGGCGCGAATGCCTGTGCTGGCCGCGGTCGCGTCGCCGGGAGGCTCGGCCGCGCCGGGCGCCGACGGCGACGGCCTCAGCACGCTCGCTGACCGCCGCATCGCGATCTCGCTGCCGCTCGACCCGACGACGGCCGTGCTCGCGCTCACGCTGCGCGACGCCGGCGCGCAGGTCGCCGTGCACGCGCCCGCCGCGGAGACCGACGACGCCGTCGCCGACGCGCTCGCACACGCCGGGATCGCCGTCTTCGCGCGCTCGGACGCGACCGCGCCGGCCGCCGCCGTCGCGCTGCTCGACGGCCTGCTCGACACGCGCCCCGACCTGCTCGTCGACGACGGCGCGCACGCGCTCCGACGCGTCCACGACGTCCGCCGCGACGTGCTCGCGACGCTGCGCGGCGGCAGCGAGCAGACCACCAGCGGCGTGCGCCCGCTGCGCGAGCTGGCGGCCGCCGGCGAGCTGGCGATTCCCGTCCTCGCCGTCGATGACGCGCGCACGAAGCGGATCGCCGACAACGGCCACGGCACCGGCCAGTCGTGCGTCGCCGCCGTCCTCGACGTGAGCGGGATCCTGCTCGGCGGCAAGGCGGTCGCGGTCGCCGGCTACGGCCCGGTCGGTCGCGGCGTCGCGCGCCACGCGGCGGCGCTCGGGGCGCGCGTGACCGTCAGCGAGATCGATCCCCATCGCGCCTTGGAGGCGCTGCTCGACGGCCATGCGGTCGCGCCGCTCGCGCGTGCCGCGCAGACCGCCGACCTGCTCTTCTCCGCCACCGGGATCGCGCGAACGGTGCGGCTCGACGTGCTGCGGGCGCTGCCCGACGGCGCGCTCGTCGCGGTCGCCGGAGGCGTCGCCGGGGAGGTCGACGTCGGCGCGCTGCGAGCAGCCGCTGGCGGCTCGCCGCAGCCGCTCGCGCGCGACCTCGACGCCTACCGGCTCGACGGCCGGCGGCTGCTGTTGGTCGCCGGTGGCGAGTGCGTCAACGTCGCCGCCGCGGAGGGCAATCCGATCGAGGCGATGGACTGCTCGCTGGCGCTGCAGGCGCTCGCGCTCGCGCACCTGGCCGGCGACGGCGCGGGGCTCGCACCCGGGCTGCATCCGCTGCCGGCGGAGCTCGACGCGCGCGTCGCGCGGCTGCGGCTGGCGGCCGCGGGCGCCGAGCTGGAGCCGCGCAGCGCGACCGAGCGGATGGCGCGGGACTGGCGGTGAGCGCGCGGGCGGAGCGCGCGCTGGACGCGAGGGACGCGAGCCCGCCGGCCGCGACGCTGCACAGCGCCCCTTGGGTCGTCCCGATCGCGACCCCGCCGCTGCGCGACGGCGCGGTGCTGGTCGGCGACAACGGGCTGATCGCGGCGGTCGGGTCGCGTGCGCGGTTGCGCGCGGCCCACCCCGAGGTGCCTGAGCAACGCTGGGAGGGGACGCTGCTGCCGGGGCTCGTCAACGCTCACACGCACCTGCAGTACAGCGATCTCGACGCGCTCGGCGCCGTGTCGTACGACGGCTTCGAGGCGTGGTGCGCGGCCTTCGACGCGCGCTATCCGCAGGTCTCCGGCGCCGCCGCGTGGGGCGACGCCGCGCGTCGGGGATTGGAGCTGTCGCTGCGCGCCGGCGTCACCTGCTTCGGCGACGTCGTGACCGACGACGCTGCGCGCGAGGTGCTCGCCGCCGCGGGCGTCGCCGGGGTCGCCTTCCTGGAGACGCTCGGCGACGACGAGGCCGGCTGGGCGGCCGGCGGCCGCGACCGCTTCCTCGCGCGGGTGGAGGGTGCTGCGCGCCACCTCGGCATCTCCCCGCACGCCCCGTACAGCGTCGACACCGCCGTGATCGCCGACCTCGGGCGGATCGCGCGTGCGCGCGGGCTGCGGCTGCACGCCCATCTCGCCGAGTCGCGGCTCGAACATGAGCTGGTGCTCGCCGGCAGCGGGCGGCTGGCGGCGCTCGTGCGCGACTGGGGCTGGAGCCTCGCGCTGCTGGAACGCGGCGGTGCCGGCGTCAGCCCCGCGCGCTACCTCGACGACACGCTCGCGCTCGGACCCGACTGCCATGTCGCGCACGGCGTCGCGCTCGACGCCGCCGACCGCGCGCTGCTGCGCGAGCGCGGCACGGCGGTCGCGCTCTGCCTGCGCTCGAACCTGACGATCGGCGTCGAGCCGCCGCCGCTGGCCGCCTACCTGGCGGAGCGCTCCCCGCTCTGCGTCGGGACCGACTCGCTCGCCTCGGCGCCGTCGCTCGACCTGCTCGGCGAACTGCCGCCGCTGCGGGGGCTCGCGCGCGAACAGGGCTACGGCGGCGACGACCTCGACGCGCGCCTGCTGCATGCCGCGACCGCCGGAGGCGCCGCCGCGCTCGGGCTCGCCGGGACGGTCGGCGCGCTCGTTCCTGGAGCGCGCGCCGACCTCGCGATCCTCGACGTCACGCCGGAGCGGGGCGAGGCGGTCGAACGCGCCGTCGTCGCGCGCGGCGCGGGCGCGTGCGTCGCGACGCTCGTGCGGGGCGTTGTGCGACCACGCTAGGGCTGATGCTGGGGTGGGGACACGCTGTCATCCCTGCCGCCCGCGCGTAGCTTCGGCGGCATGAGAACGAACCGCTTCCCCGTGCTGCTGGCGGCGCTCGCGCTCGCCGGCAGCAGCGCGGGCGCCGTCGCGCTGCCGACGGCCGCGCACGCCGCGATCCCGACGCTGCAGAACGCGACCTTCAAGGTCTCGCTGAGAGCGACGCAGACGACCAGCTGGAGCCGCGAGCCGATGGGCTCGATCGCCGACTGCTCGCCGATCGTGCGCTTCAGCGGCAGAGGGACCGAGCAGGTCTCGGTCACGCTCAAGCCGGCGAAGTTCACCGCCTGGCGGACCGCCGGTGAGGTCACCTTCCTCGGCGATCCCGGCAAGGACGGCTTCGGCATCAACACGGCGATGAAGATCGCGCGCAACGGCGTCGAGCAGGCCGAGGAGGTCGCCGGCAGCTGCATGGGCAACCCCGGAAGAGTCACCAGCACCGGACCCTACGACTGCGGCAGCAAGCGCAACAACGTCTCGCCGTCGATCACGCTCGCCGGCGGCCGCGTCAGGCTGAAGCTCGGCGACGGCCTGCCGGCGCCGCTGATCTCGCCCAAGTTCAGAACCTGCCCTGCCTACGCCAACCCCGCCGTGGAGCTGAACGGCATCACGGAGATCCCGTCGCTGGAGAAGATCGCCGCCGGCGAGCTGTTCGGGACGTTCAGACAGCACATCCTGCTCGCGCGCAGAACGTTCAAGCTCAGCGGCGGCGGCTATCGCGGCACGACGACGGTCGCGTGGGAGATCACGCTCACGCGCACCGGCGCTGTCCGCTGAGAGCGCTCAGCTCGCGGCGGGCGGCTCGGCGGCGATCGGCGCGCTCAGCGTGGCGAGGAAGCCGTCGATCGCCTCGATCGCCATCTGGTGGTACGTGAGGCCGGCGCCGAGCGTGAGAAGCGGGCCGCCGTCGGGTGCCAGCGCCCATCTCTCGTCGGTCAGCAGCGGCCGCAGCTCGGCGAGCTTGCGGACGTGCCAGGCACGGCGGGCGCGCAGCAGCGGCTCCGGGTCGCTGCCGGCGAAGATCTTCAGCAGCGCCTCGTCGCGCAGCTGCGGCGGCGCCGCCTCGGCCCGCGCCGCCCACGCGGCGAGCGCCTCGCGGCCGGCGTCGGTGAGGTCGTAGAGCTTGCGCCGCCGGCCGTGCTGCTCCTGGCGCTCGGACAGGTAGCCGGCGGCGGCCAGCCGCGTCGGCTCGGCGTAGAAGGTCGTGTGCGGAACCGGCCAGAAGTTCTCGATCGACTCCGTCAGCGCCTGCTTGAGGTCGTACGGCGTCGCCTCGCCGATGTTGGCGAGCAGCGCGAGCACGGCGTAGGAGGTCCCGCTCAGTTTGATCGGCTTGTGTTCCATGGTGCGACCCGTATAGTACGCCCTGCACTGTCAGAAACCGGAGCGACGACTGACCTGGGAGCTGATGAGATGGGTGTGACCGAAGCGCAGACGCCGTCGCGGGCGACACGTCCGGGCCGGGCTGAGGAGTTCGACGCCGTCATCGTGGGCGGCAGCCTCGCAGGTAGCGCGGCGGCGATCGCGCTCGGGCGCGCCGGCGCGCGCGTCGCGCTCGTCGAGCAGCGGCCCGATCCGCAGGCCTACAAGCAGGTCTGCTCCCACTTCATCCAGGCCTCCGCGGTCCCGGCGCTCGAACGCCTCGGGCTGCTGCAGCCGATGCTCGACGCCGGCGCCGTCCGCTCCAGCTTCCGCATCTGGACGCGCTGGGGCTGGATCGTGCCGCCGCCGGACGCGCGCCGCGCCGGGATCAACCTGCGCCGCTCGCTGCTCGATCCGCTGCTGCGCGACACGGCGCTCGCGACGCCCGGCGTCGAGTCGCTGCTGGGCCACACGGCCGTCGACCTCGTCGGCGGCGCCGGCGAGCGCGTGCGCGGCGTCGTCGTGCGCGACCGCGGCGGGGCGGAGCGCGAGCTGCGCGCGCGGCTGACCGTCGGCGCCGACGGGCGCGGCTCCAGAGTCGCGAGACTGGCCGGCGTCGCGACGCGCACGACGCCGCACGGCCGCTTCGCCTACGGCACCTACTTCGAGGGCGGCGCGCCCGACCACGCGCCCGACGCCTCGCTGTGGATGTGCGACCCGCAATGGGCCGCCGGCTTCCCGACCGACTCCGGCCTGACCTTCTACGCGGCGATGCCGACGAAGGAGCGGCTGCCGGAGTTCCGCCGCGACCCGCTCGCCGCGCTCGTCAAGCTGCTCGCCGACCTGCCCGACCCGCCGCCGATCCACGAGGCGAGAGCGGTCGACACGGTCAAGGGCAAGATCGAGATGCCCAACGTCGAGCACGAGCCGATCGCGCCGGGGCTGGCGCTCGTCGGCGACGCGGCGCTCGCGACCGATCCGCTGTGGGGGATCGGCTGCGGCTGGGCGCTGCAGTCGGCCGAATGGCTCGCCGACGCCGTCGGCGCGCCGCTCGCCGCCGGGCCGGGCGCCGACGACGCGCTCGACGGCGGCCTCGCGCGCTACCGCCGCCGCTGGCGCCGCGGCATGATCGGTCACGCGCGCGTGATCGAGGACTTCTCCCCGGGCCGCCGGCTCAACCCCGGCGAGCGGTTCGTCTTCTCCGCGGCCGTCCACGACGGCAAGCTCGCGGCGACGATGGACGCGTTCGGCTCGCGCTCGATCTCGCCTGGTCGCGCGCTCGCCAGAGCGCTGCCGCGGGCGGCCGCCGTGCACGCGCGGCAGGCGCGCAAGGCGGTGGCGGCATGAGCACGCTCGACGTCGCCGGGACCCGCACGCGGCTGCGCACCGCCGGCCCGCAGGACTCCGCCGAGGCGGTCGTCTTCGTCCACGGCAATCCCGGCTCGGCCGACGACTTCGGCCGCTTCGTCGATGCCGTCGGCGCGCTCGGCCTGCGCGCCGTCGCGTTCGACCTGCCCGACTTCGGCGAGACGGTCGCGCCGGCCGGCTTCGAGCACACCGTCGGCGGCTACGCCAGCTTCGTCGACGCGGTGCTGGAGACGCTCGCGATCGAGCGCGTCCACCTCGTCGTGCACGACTTCGGCGGGCCGATAGGTCTCGCCTGGTCGGCTGGCCGGCCCGACCGGCTCGCGAGCGTGACGCTGATCGACACCGGAGTCCTGCCCGGCTACAGATGGCACGCGCTGGCGCGCATATGGCGAACCCCGGTGCTCGGCGAGCTGTTCCAGTACACCGCGACACGGCCCGCCTTCCGCATGATCGTCAACCGCAGCGAGCCGCGCGGGCTGCCGCGCGAGTTCCTCGACGGGATGTACGACCACTACGACCGCCGCACCCGCCGCGCGGTCCTGAAGCTCTACCGCGCGACCGGCGACCCCGGCGCGGGCGGGAGAGAGCTGGCCGCTCTGCTGGCGCCGCGCGACCTGCCGGCGCTGGTGATCTGGGGCGAGCACGACGCCTACCTCGCGGCCGAGTACGCCGAGCGCCAGCGGGACGTCTTCCCGAGCGCCGACGTGCACGTGCTGCCGGCGAGCGGCCACTGGCCGTACGCCGACGCGCCGGAGACGGTCGAGCGGCTGCTCGTCGCCCACCTGCAGAAGGCGGCGGCGCTCAGCCCAGCGTGACGTGCAGGCGCACCGTCGTGCCGGCCGCGCCGGTGCGCACCTGCACGAGGTCGCACAGCTGACGCGCGAGCCAGAGGCCGCGGCCGCTCGGCTGCGTGACCGCCGGCTCGACGTTGCCGGCGAGCGGGTCGGACATCCCGGCGCCGCGGTCGGCGACCTCGCAGAGGAACTCGCCGTCGGCGGTCCAGGTGCGCAGGACGGCGTCGCCGCCGCCGTGGGTGCAGGCGTTCGCGGCGACCTCGTGGGCGGCGAAGGTCATGTCGGAGATGCGCGCGCCCGGCACGCCCGCGCGCTGAGCCTGCGCGGCGACGAAGCCGCGCAGCGCGTGCAGGTCGGTGTCGACCTGCTGCTCGGCGACCGGCGTCGCGGCCGGCTCCAGCGCGACCGCGTCGAGCGCGGCCGAGAGGCTGCGCAGGTCGACGTAGGTGGGGTTCTCGCGCAGCTGCTGCGACGGCTCCAGCAGCTGCGGGTGGGCGCGCAGCGCGTCGGCGATCACCGTCTCCGGCAGCGCGGCGGCGTCGTAGGAGCACAGCAGCGTCAGCGGCAGCGCGGCGAAGGCGACGTTCAGCAGCGCCTCGTAGCGCGTCCACTCGCGCGCGGCGGCGGCCGTGCGATTGGGCGCGAACGGCTCGGCAAGCACGCGCACGCGTCGCTGCGGCGCGATCGCGGAGACGCCGCCGGTGTTGCGCTCGACCCAGCGGCGGTAGGCGACGAGCGCTCTCCACGGCGTCGTGAGCCAGGCGTCGGCGGGGTGGAGGTCGACGGCGGCGGCGTCGGCGCCGAGCGCCTCGCGCAGCAGCGCGACGTTGCGCGCGCTCGTGATCGCGAGACAGGGCTCGCCGTGCTCCAGCCCGTCGCGCAGGAAGGGAACGGCGGACGTGAGGAACTGCGCGGGCGTCGCGTAGACGAGTGCCGGGTGGCAGAGGTCCGCGGTATGGCCCGAACAGAGCACGGCGCGCGATGCTACATACCGGCCGCCGTTCGGCTGGGTGCCGCGGGGGTGCTGCAAGCGGAGTTGCGTCCGCTGGGGTGCGGCGCGGGCGCGCTCGCGCCGTGAGCGCGCGCTCCTCGCGCGCGTCCGCTCAGGCGGCGAGCTGCTGCTGCGTGAGCGGCAGCGGCGCGTGAGAGACGACCGGCCACTCGCGCTCGACCTGCTCCTGCCGGCCCTGCTCCTGGAAGTACAGCTCCAGCGAGGCGGCCTGCTCGGCGGCCCACACGATCTGCTGAGCGTGCAGCAGCGCCAGCTCGGTCTCGCGCAACTCCTCGATCGCCTGTGCCAGCCGCCAGGCGACGCGCGCGGCGGCGACCGCGTCGGCGTTCGCGTCGTGGGCGGCGTCGAGCCGCACGCGGTAGTGCTCGCAGACGGCGCCGAGCGTGCGCTTCCCGCGCCGGAAGCGGTCGAACTGCTTGTCGAGCACGAACGGGTCGACGACCAGCATGCGGTCGGCGCCGACGCGCTCGATCAGCGGCACGATTCCGTAGCGGCGCGCCTCGCGGTCGAGCGTCGTCAGGTCGAAGCGGGCGTTGAAGGCGATCACGGGCGTGCCCTGCAGCAGCTGGTCGGCGAGCAGCGCGGTGATCTCGTGGACCGCCTCGGCGCTCGCGACACCTTCGGCCCGTGCCCGCTCGGTCGTGATCCCGTGCACGGCGGTCGCTCCCGCGGGGATCTCGACGCCGGGATCGACGATCCAGTTGTGGCTCTCGGTCGGGCGGCCGTCGCCGACGAGGCTGACCGCTGCCGTCACGATGCGGTCGCTCTGCGGATCGACGCCGGTCGTCTCGATGTCGAACGCGGCAAGGCGGCGCATGTGCCAGCTCATGCGGCGGATGGTGAACGGTCGCCCGGACGGCTCCCGGCGGGCGGCGGGCGAGTGGCGGCGCGCGGCGCTCGGCTCAGCGCCGTGAGAAGCGACCGCGCGTGCCGCGATGTGGAAGGACGGCGCGTTACGTGGGCCGGTCGCCCCGTGCGGCCGGATGCGCGCCGTTGCGCGTCAGTTCGACGACCTCGCCAGCGGGAACGGGCAGGACGTCGGCAGGCTCGGTCGTGCAGCCCCCGGGGCGGAACGTGGTGAGCGAGCTTGTCCTCCCGTCGTCGCCGGTGACGAACGAGGAGAGAATCGAGACGGTGCCAGCTTCGATTCCGGCGTCCACGAGCAACCGGTGCGCTTCTTCGGTCAGCTCCGGGTACGCCTCGCCGAACGCCGTCCAGATCTCGTCGGCATCGTCTCGCATGAAGATCCAGGCGGCGACGACATGCGCGGCGGAGCGCGTGACGGCCTCCGGTTGCTCCAGGAGGACGACGGGGTTCACCGCTGCGTGGAGCTCGTCGTGATCTGACCTGTTCAGCAGCCTGATCGTCGGATGCGTCGTGTTGAGGTACGTCGTCTCGGCGAACCGTATGGCCGCGACCTCCCGCCATTCCGGGTAGAACCAGTCCCGATACGGCTCGGCGCCGGGCAGCGGTTCGCGAACCCATACCGGCAGCGCGCCGATGACCTTGTCCTCGTCGACCACCGCGAAGACCGCGTCTGGTGGGAACGCGAGTCCGAACTCGCTGTTGGATATCGAGGCGCGCCGGTGCGCCGTGACCGACAGCGGTGCCAGCGCGGTCACCGCGCGCGAGCTCAGCGTCAAACCGTCGCCGCGTCCGCCGAAGAGGTCGCTCGGTTCCGCCGGGAACGTCGTCGCCGGGAAGGTGACCGGGCTCCACCGTTGCCCTTCGCCTTCGTCGGCGTGCACGAACCACCACCAGGGCGGCGTGTGATCCCCCGGATCGAGCTCGGCGAGCGCGAAGTTGAGCTGTGCGATCTCCGCGGCAGCATGCTCGACGGCAAACGCCTCGCGGAGGCTCTCCAGCCGCTGGCGCACGAACTCGAAGACGGCTTCCGACCGCTCGGTGAAGGCGATGCTCTCCCGGCTCACCGTTGGGCTCGCGACCTCGTCGGAGGTGAGGTCGAGTGAGAGCAGTCCGCCTGTCTGAAGGTCGCCGGGCATGAGGTCGAGCAGCTGAGGGGCATCGTCGTCGGCATCGTCGTCGATCGCGTCCACCTGCATCCCAAACCAGCTGAACCAGGTCTTCGACGGCGGGACGACCGCCTTGGCCGCGCCATCGCCGTCGACGTCGACGAGGTTCATCAACGACGGTCCGTGGGGCGTCTCGTACCACGGGACCAGCACCCGGTAGTAGCCGAGACGATCAGGCAGCTCACCGTCTTCGACGAGCCACCTGAGTCTTCTCCAATACTCCTCACGCGCACGTTCCCGCGCGATCTGATCTCGTCGTGAGACGTCCGGCGAGACGGGCAGGTTGCCGGACAGCCAGTCGGCACCGAACGCCGTGCTGTCGCCGGCGTCCGCCGGAGGCGGCGCCCATCCCGGATCCCAGCGCAGCGCCTCGCTCGTTCCGTCCGGGAACGAACACTCGAACGTGCATGGCACGCGGAGGACCGTTCGCTCGACGTAGGCGCGCAGCTCGGCGGCCAACTCGTCGAGCGAGCCGTGCAGGTGCGCGCCCAGGGGAACCGCGACGACCGTGCCGTGGCGGTGATCAGTGCCGCGGCGGAGCTCGCCGAACGTGTCAGGGCCGCCGGTCGTGAATCTCCAGGTGATCCCATCGTGGTCCTCGGCGTGGGACGCACGTCTGCTCTCCACCGACAGGGAGTCGCCGAGCATGAAGTAGGAGAGCACGCCGATCCCGAAGCGCGCCGTCCGTTCGAGCGAGAATCCGGCCGCCTCGCAGCGCCGCTCGAGGTCGCGGTCGTCGTGCCGCTTCCCCGAGCCGCTGACGAGGAAGCGTTGCAGGATGCGCTCCTTGGTCATCCCGACGCCGGTGTCACTGCACGTCAGCGTCGCGCCGCCGTCGTCGTCGACACTCAGCTCGACGCGGACGAGATGGCGTCGCCGCAGATGGGTGACACCATCGGGATCGTGGGCATCGGGCCAGCCGAGCCGCTCCCGAGCCATCGACTCGTTGACGGCGTCGAACGCGTTCTGCAGCATCTCGCGGAGCGCGGCCCACTCGTTCCCGTACAGCTCGGTGCCGCCGAGCAAGCGCAGCACGCGCCCGACGTCGGGGCGGAACGTGCCGTCGATGTACTCGTAGCTGTCGTCGAGCGAATCGATCGTCGCGCGCACGTGCGACTCGAACGGCCAATGGTTCGGCAGCTCGCGTCTCAGGTTCGGGGCAACGGACAGGCGCTTCTCGTCAGCCAGCCGGCGGCAGAGACGGAGCTCCGAATCGATCGCGGCGACAACATCGAGCACGGCTTTGTGCGTCGGTGCGTCGCCGGGCCGTGCGACGACCACGAAGCCGTAGTCCTCGAGCACGACCGTGATCGCATGGTCGCGGCGCCAGAAGATCTCGCTCGTTCTGTCGACGGAGCGGTGGCGGAAGATCACGTCGGGCGTGCGTCCCGGATCCATGTCGAGGATGTCGGCGACACGCAGGAGCACGGCGCAATGGCGCAGGTGGAGGACCTCGGCGGGGCTTCCGACCAGCTGCGGGTCGAAGTCGGGGCTGCTCAGGCGCTCGTAGCCCTCGTGGTGGCTTCGGCAGATGCGCACGAGATGGTCGATCCAGCCGGGGTAGAGCGATGCCGAGGCATTGTTGCGCGCGGCCCAGTCCCGGACCCACTCCTCGCTCCAGTCGTTGTGTCGTGACCGTGAGTAGTGCGCAACGGCGAGTCGTGCCTCGCGCAGTTGGTTGATGCTCGGCCGTCCTTCGGCCAGCGGCGGCACGAGCCCGTCGCGCTCGTCGTCGAGCCAACGTTGGAAGTGCAGTGCGTCCGTGGCCGGCAGCGCTTCCATGCCGACGGCCAAGAGCGCGTCGTAGTGCGCTTGGATGCGACCGAGCGCCGGCGTCATCCCAACGTCATGGGCATAGGCGGCGGCAAGCGTGAAGCCGAGGTCGAAGGCGCTGACCTCCTTGACTTGCGACCCGAGAAGGTCAGCGCCCCACGACGCGACGCGGAACGAGTGAAGATCGTCATGGAGCGTGAAGTTCGGGTCGCCGGTGCCCGCCGAGGACAGGATGAGGTCGAGCTCCGTCAACAGCGGATCGATCGATCTCATGACGTGCGCGGCGGCGTCCGAACCACCCCTCGCGCGCTCCGTCAGCTCCCCCCACAGCGCGCTCTCGCGCCACGCCCCCGCTTGTGCTGTCGCCATTGCGTGAGTTTACGGTTCAACGCGGGAGCGGTCGCGACTACGCGATCGAGCGCGCGAAGGCGACTCCGGGAGAGTCGCCTTCGGCTGAGCGCACGTACGTCTGCGGGTGACGGAGGGGGAGGGATTCGAACCCTCGAAGGGCTTGCACCCTTGCTGGTTTTCAAGACCAGTGCGTTCAACCGCTCCGCCACCCCTCCGGGACGCGGCAGGACCGATGCTAATGGACGGGCGCGAAGCGGTCGTCCGACCCGGCGGTTCGACACAACATGCATCGCGGCGCCGAAGCCTCTAGACTCACGACTCCTCACCGGGACAGGTGGCCGAGCGGCTGAAGGCGCTCCCCTGCTAAGGGAGTATGGGGTTTAGAGCTCCATCGAGGGTTCGAATCCCTCCCTGTCCGTCCAGTCGAAGGCCCCGCGAGAGCGGAGCTTTCGGCGTTCCCGCGCGGCGCGGTTCAGCCGCCGGCCCACTCCGCGAACGACGCCTCGAAGCCGCCGGGGATGAAGACGTTGAAGGCCGTCGCCGGCTCGGCGGTGCGGTTCTCGAAGTCGTGCAGCATGCCGGCTGGGATCCGCAGGAAGGTGCCGCACGGCGCGTCGATCCACTCGTCGCCGACGCGGAACGCCATCGTGCCCTCCGTGACGAGGAACAGCTCCTCGTTGTGCTCGTGCAGATGCGCTCCGGGCCCGCTGCCGTGGGGTGCGACCGACCACTCCGAGACGCAGTAGCGGTCGCCGCTCTCCGGCCCGTCGGCCTTGAAGACCCCGCGCATCGGGCCGATCTCGTACGCGCGCCCGGCGCCCGGCGGGAGGATGATCGCTCGTTCGCTCATCGACCCGGTTCTACCCGCCAGCCCGCGCGGCGTCTTGGACGGATGGGAACCGCACCGGTCGCGCCGGCGCGACCGCGCGGCGCCGCGCTGACCGGCCGGCCGTCACGTCCGTCGCCGGCCGGCTATCATTCCGCGTCCCGCTTGCGCCCGTAGCTCAGCTGGATAGAGCGTCGGTCTACGGAACCGAAGGTCAGAGGTTCGAATCCTCTCGGGCGCGTATCGGACGAAAAGCCCTGCGAAAGCGGGGCTTTTCTCGTTCACGCGGTGGTTTGGCGCGGGTCCTTGCGCAGCCCGCCCGGGTGAGGGAGTACCAGCAGGGAGTACCAAACGGCCCCGACGACGAGGACGTGCGGCTCCTGGGGGCCAAACTGGCCGACGACCCGCGTGTCGGCGATTCGCCGCCTCGTTCGGCGGGTCGGACGCCTACCCGGGCTTGATCGAGCAGGCTGCGGGGCGGATCACGCATCTCGCGCAGAATCACCCGCTGCCGGACGGCAACAAGCGCGTCTCATTCCTGCTGATGGTCCGCTTCCTTGGTGCGAACGGTGCTGCGTGGGGCGAGCCGGACATCGACGACGACGCCGGAACGGTCGAGCGGATCGCGGCCAGCCGTCAGAGCCCGCGCGAGCTTCGCGAACCGCCTCAAGGCCGACCGCCATGGCCTCATCCTCTGAGAGGTTGAAACGCTTCTGAAGTCGGCCGACGGTGGGTCGCGTCTCTGTATCGCGGCTGGTCCATCACCGGCCCTGATCGCGGCCGGCAGGTCCGGTGCCGGTCCCTGCGGTTCAGTCGCGGCGGCCGGCGCGGCGAGACCGAGCAGGGTGGCGGCGAGGGGTCCGAGCAAAGAAGGGACCCAGGTCCCTTTCGCGCAAGCTCCGGCGCATCGCACGATGAGCGGTGAGCCAGAGCCCGCAGCCGACGCCGCTGACCCCGGCTGGCGACCGCCAGGCGCCGACCCTCAGCAAGCTCAGCCTCACGCCCGCACGTTTCCGCGTCGCGGCCCGCCCCGCGCGCCTCCCCCGCGCCACGGTCCTGCGCTACCGGCTCAGCGAGCCGGAGACGGTCACGGTGACGATCACGAGATCGGGCCGCTCGGCGATCCTCGGCACCCTCACCCGCCGCAGTCCTGCCGGGCGCTGCCCGCCTCGCCGTCAGCGGTCGCTTCCGCGGCAAGCCGCTGCCCCCGGGCCGCTACCGCATGACGATCCGCGCGGCCGACGTCGCCGGCAACCGCAGCGCCGCCAAGGCCGTCAGCTTCCGCGTCGGCTGACCACCGTCTCCCGGCTCCGGCGACGTCGATACAACCGAAGGTCAGAGGTTCGAATCCTCTCGGGCGCGCTGCGACGCGAAACCGCGACGCGCCGGCCCGGCGTTCACATCGACGTCAGCACGTCGCGGGCCACTCGGGGCGCGGGCCATGCGGTGTTAACAGACCGTGATCGACTGGCCGGTTGTTCGATCGCGCTTCACTGCGGATTCACGGCGAATTCACAACCTGCCCCGGCGACGTGCGGTTAGCTTCATCGAGCCAGCGGCCTTCCACCGAAGTCCGGGCCACCAGACGACGGGGGAGCGCCGAGAGGCGCGACGTCGTGTTGCGCCGCGGAGTGAGTCGCGGTTCGGCACGGCGCACAGTTAAATAGTCAGCATCATCAATCGTTAGGGGACGCATGATGAAGTTCGAATTGCCTCGTGACCGAGTCGCGCGGATTCGCCGTGGCGCGGTCGTCGGCGCGGCTGCCGCCTGCACCGCCCTCGCCTTCGGGGTCGCGCCGGCCTCGGCGGTCACCACCAACCTGACCGACGTCGAGATCAACGAGGTCGAGTCCAACGGCGACGCCGTCAACGGCGACTGGATCGAGCTCTACAACACCGGTCTCGCCATCAACGACGAGGTCGACCTCTCGGGCGTGATCCTGTCCGACAGCGACAACAGCCACCGCTTCGTCATCCCGGCCAGAACCTACCTGGGTGTCAACGAGTGGGCCGCCTTCCGCGTCGACGACCCGGCCGTCTCGGGCAACTTCGGCCTCGGCGCCGCCGACTCCGCGCGGCTGTTCCCGGCCAACACCGTCGACCTCAGCGCGGTCTCGCCGACCGACACCTACTCGTGGACGGCTCACGCGGCGACCACCTACGGCGCCAGACCGGAGGGTTCGAGCACGTTCTCGACCACCGCGGCGGGCACGTTCGGCGACGCCAACGACTTCGGCCTCCCGCCGGTCGGCAACATCACCGGCGTCAGACTCAACGAGGTCGAGTCCAACGGCGACGCCACGAACGGCGACTGGGTCGAGCTGTACAACACGACCGGCTCGGCGATCAACATCGACGGCGCGATCATCACCGACAGCGACCCGGCGCATCAGTTCGTCGTCCCGGCCACGACGCCGAACCTGCCCGCGGGCGGCTACGTCGCCTTCCGCCTCGACGACCCGCTCGTCACGGGCAACTTCGGTCTCGGCTCCTCCGACGCCGTGAGACTCTACGCCCCCAACGACATCACGCTCAGAACGGTCGTCGACCAGTACTCGTGGTCCGCGCACGCGACCGTCACCTATGGACGCAACGTCGCCGGCGCCGGCAGCTGGGTCCAGACGACGGTCAGCACGTTCGCCGCGGTCAATCAGTTCAGAGCGATCACGGCCCCCGACCTGACCGGCGTGGTCATCAACGAGGTCGAGAGCCACGGCGACGACAGAAACGGCGACTGGATCGAGCTCAAGAACACGACCGGGAGCAGCGTGACCCTGGACGACGCGATCCTGTCCGACAGCAACAACAGCAACGTCTTCCGGATCCCCGCCGCCACCCCGGACCTCGCCGCCGGAGCGGTCGCGGCCTTCCGCGTCGACGACCCGGCCCTCGGCAGCGCGCAGTTCGGCCTGGGCGACTCCGACGCGGCTCGCCTCTTCAGAGCCGACGCCGTCGACCTGGCCAGAGCGGCGGTCGTCTCCGACGAGCTGTGGGGCACGCACGCGCTGCAGACCTACGGGCTTGACGGCAGCGGCGTGTTCAGAGCCACCAACAAGAGCACCTACGCGGCGGCGAACGACTTCACCTCCACGGTGACGCCCGACATCTCCTACGTCGTGCTCAACGAGGTCGTCACCACCGGTGACGCCGTCAACGGCGACTGGGTCGAGCTGCTCAACACCTCCGGCAGCACGATCGACATCAGCGGCGCGATCATCGCCGACAGCACCAACACCAACACGTACACGATCCCGGCCAGCACGCTGCTCGCGGCCGGCAGAACGTTCGTGCTCAGAACCGCCACGGGCGGCTTCGGCTTCGACGGCAACGACGCGGTCCGCCTCTTCCGCGCCGGGGCCACGGTCGGGACCTCGATCCCGGTCGACCACCACGAGTGGAGCGAGCACGCGGTCGGGTCGTTCGCCCGCCAGTCGGCCGGTCTGGGCGACTGGATCGTCGACGCCACCCCGTCGTACAACGCCGCCAACTGAGAGCGACGTCTGAAGCTCATCGTTGAGGTGAGCGGCTGAGGGATCGCTTGCTTCACCGTGTCAATTGCGGATGCCGCCGGGGTCTTTGCGCCCCGGCGGCGTTCGTCGTGAACGACTCGTTACTTGCGCAAAGAGTTGACACAGCATCGTCACAGCAAAGTAACGACTTGAGAGACGACTGCGTACACGATGGCGTGGTTATGGGCGTCGGCCGCGGGGCGGCGCGCGTCCACTTCCCCCATTTCCAGGAGTCTCATGTCCCTTCGATCCTCGTCGCGGCAGGGGTGCCGCGCGGCGTTCGCTGGTGTCACCGTGGCACTTGCGCTGACCGGCGGGCTGACGCTCGCGCCGGCGCAGCTGCCGCTCGCGCCGCTCACGGCCCACGCCGCCGACACCGACGTCGTCAACATCCCCGACGCCAACCTCAAGGCGCGGCTCAACTCGAGACTCGGCTCGGGTCGGACGGCGACGCAGGACATCACCGTCGGCGAGGCGGCGAGCCTGACCAGCACGTACTCCTTGACCGGGCCGTTCGCCGATCTGACCGGCCTCGAGGCGCTGACGAACGCGCAGGGGATCACGATCGCGGGAGCCTCCACGAGACAGGCCAGCACCTTCACGAGCCTCGCACCGCTGGCGGGGCTGACGAACCTCACCGAGCTGACGCTGCAGAGCGGCAAGGCGCGCAACCTGAGACCGCTGGCGGGGCTGACGAGCCTGACCACCCTCCTGGTGCAGGGCAACGGCGTGACCAACCCGGCGCCGCTGGCCACGCTGACGAACCTCACCTCGCTGAGCCTGCCCAACAACGCGATCAGCGACGCCAGCCGGCTCCCGCAGCTGCCGAACCTGACGACGCTGAACGTGACCCGGAACCGGATCGTCAACCCGGCGCCGATCGTCGGCAAGGTCGATCCCGCGAAGATCGCGACGCTCGACCTCACGAACAACCGCATCGCCGACGTCTCGTCGCTGGCGATGCTCGGGAGCAGCAGACTGGTCGACTGGGCGAACCCGGACGAAGGGCTGCTGCTGAACCGCAATCGGATCACCGACTTCACGCCGTTGGACAGCTGGAGCCGCCCGCCCGCCTCATATCAGACGGACGGCCAGCAGCTCTACGTGGGGGCCTACACGCCCGGCGGCGTCGTGCTGCCGGCGCTGAGACAGAGCGCCGCGATCGTCGATCCGCTGAGGGTCGAGCCGGCGACCGCGGGCAGCTACGACCCCGCGACGCGTCGGGTCACGCTGACCGACGAGAGCGCCACGAGCGTCGAGCTGATGTCGACGGCTCCGGACCTCCCGGGGCTGCAGACGCGCTGGACCGTGAACTTCTCGGATCCGCCGGTCGATCCCGTCGACGGCACGCCGCCGACGGTGACCGGGACCAGCGAGGTCTGGTCGACGCTCGAGGTGACCGCTCCCGGCACGGTCGGCGCCGAGCCCGACGAGCCCGCGTGCGCGCCGGAGAGCCTGAGGTACCAGTGGCTGCGCGACGGCGCGGAGATCGTCGCCAACCCGCACACACGCTATCTGGACTCGAACTTCCCATATGACGGGGGCAACCTGCCGACCGAGCCGACCTACACGGTCTGGCCGCGCGATCTCGGACACAGACTCTCGGTGCGGGTGTCGTGCGCGGACACGGGCGGGCAGGGGACGTCGGCCCCGACGCCGGTCGTCACCAACGGCGAGGCGGAGAAGCCGGTGATCGGAACGCCCGATGGCGGCCAGGCCCGGGACGGCGCTTCATCGACCGCGTCCACGCTCGTCTTCGGACGGTCGGGTGTGGCGCTCGACCCGGACGGCACGAGAGTGCCGTTCCACGTCGCCCAGTTGGGCGCTGACGGGCAGCTGATCGACCCGTCGCAGCTGAGACTCAGCGTGACCGCGGAGAATGCCGAGAACGATCCGAACCGCGACCCGGCGACGGTGCTCGGCCCCGACGACATCGAGCTCGGCGGCAGCGACGCCAACCGCTGGATCGTGCTGCGGCCCAAGAAGGAGACGGGGGAGCCGAGCAGCGTCGGCGTCGGCGTCACGCCCCCGCTGCGCGTCACCGTGACGGTCACCGGCCCGTCGGGCAAGACCGAGCAGGTGTCGTTCCTCTACGAGGTGTCGCGCGCGACGACGCCGACCAGCCGCGTGCTGGTGGGTACGTCGGACGCCTCGACCGCGATCGCGGTCGGCGACGGCCACCTGCTGATCGCCGACGACGAGCGCGCCTCGATCCGGCTCCAGGACGCGCGCGTCTCGGGCCGCGAGCTCGCGACCTTCAGCCCCGGTCCGTCGGACCACGAGATCGACTTCGAGTCCGCGGCGCGCAAGGGCGACGCGATCTTCTGGCTCGGCTCGCACGGCAACAAGAAGGACGGCGAATATCAGGAGAGCCGTCACCGCATCTACCAGACGAGACTGACCGGCAGCGGTGCCAACGCGCGCATCGCGCCGGTCGGCACGCCGTACCAGGACCTGCGCACCGATCTGGCGGAGTGGGATCTCACCGAGCACCACGGCGAGCTGGGGCTCGCCGCCGCCGGTAACGGCAAGATCCCGGCGGACCGCCTCAACGGCTTCAACATCGAGGGCGCCGAGTTCTCGCCCGACGGCAGCGCGCTCTACCTCGGCTTCCGCTCGCCGGTCGTGCCGCCGGAGTCGGGTGGCAGAGCGCTGATCGTGCCGCTGGAGAACGTCGAGGAGCTGACGAACGGGACGGCGACGAAGGCGGAGTTCGGCGACCCGATCCTGCTCGACCTCGACGGTCACAGCATCCGCGAGATCCGCAAGAACGCCGCCGGCGAGTATCTGATCCTCTCCGCCACGGCCGGCCCGCCGCCCGCCGCGACCGGGCAGGCGCTGTGGTCGTGGGACGGCGACCCGCAGCTCGCCCCGGTGCGGCTCACGACGCAGGTCCTGCCCGACTCCGAGCCCGAGCACGCCGACAACGCCGGCGCCTGGGAGGGCATCGGCGAGCTCCCGGCGCGACTCGCCCCCGGCCAGTCGGTCCGCCTGATCATGGACCAGGGCTACGTAGAGCTGTACGGCACAGGCATCGAGAACAAGGACGATGAAAACGACTGGCGGCGCAAGTCGCGCACCGACCTGGTCGAGCTGAGCGGCGCGGTCGGCACGCTCGCCGCGGCGAGCGCGGCTTCGATCGCGTTCCCCGAGCAGGCGGCGCAGACGACCGGCGCGTCGAGAATCGTCACCGTCACCAACAGCGGCTCGGGCAAGCTGCGGATCGGTCGAGTGGCAGCGGCCGACGATGACGGCGAGTCGGCCGACGACTTCCTCGTCAGCCGCAACGAGTGCAGCGACGAGGTGCTGCTGCCGGGCGACTCGTGCAAGGTCGGCGTGCGCTTCTCACCGGCGCGGGAGAACGCCGCCTCGCACGCGACGCTGGTCGTGAAGACGAACACGGCGAGCGGCAGGCTGTCGGTGTCGCTGTCGGGCACCAGCACCGCGCTCCCGACCGGCCCCTCCGGTGAGGACGGCGCGAGAGGCGACAGAGGCGACGCCGGCGCCGGGGGCAGAGACGGCGCCGACGGCCCTGTCGGTCCCGCAGGCCCGCTCGGACCCCTCGGCCCGCTCGGCCCCGTCGGTCCGAAGGGCGACGCCGGCGCGCCGGGCAGGGACGGCACGTTCTCGCTGAGCGCCGCCGGCTCCGCCGCGACGAGAGTCCGCCGCGGCCGCACCGCGACCGTGTCGCTGCGCGTCAGCAACGGCACCGCCGCCGCGTTCGCCGGCTCGACGCTGACCGCGTCGGCACCGAAGGCACTCAAGGCCCGCGTCCGCGCGGTCAAGCTGGGACGACTCCGCGCCGGCGAGTCGCGCACGATCCGCCTGCGCCTGACGGTCGGCCGCACCGCCCGCGTCGGCACGCACGTCGTCACGGTCCGCATGCGGGTCGGCGGCGAGACGGTGACGCAGAGAGTCCAGTTGCGCGTCACGCGGTAGGCAGCGGCGGGCCGCCGCGCAGCAGCGGACAGGACGACACGACGGGCCCTCGGGGAGCGACTCCGCCCCTGGGGGCCCGCGCGGCGGCGCTGTGCCGGAGGTAGCTTGCGGCGGCGCCGGACGCGGCCCTCCGCCCTCGTGGCCCGCAGGGCGTGCCGGCGGTGAGCGGTTACCGTGCCCCTCGTTCTTGCGTCGCTACGGACGCCCTACCGGCCAATCCCCGGGCTTCCAAGTCACGCCGACGCCGTCGTCGCAGAGCTCCGTGCCGACCCGCCAGTCGTCACCGCCGATCAGTGACGGCTGCGGGAAGTTGGCGTTGGCCCAGTACTGGCGCTCGCCGGGTTCCGCGACTCTGTCGCCGTCGTCGGGCGTGTAGATCTCGTCGTTGGGCCCGAAGCGTCCCGACTGGCTCCAGGACCAACCGCCGCCGAGCACGTTGCAGTCCTCGGCGATGCGCGCCGCGATCTGCTGTCTTCTGACGGTGTCCCACCACGTGTTCGAGGCGTCGCCGTCCGGTACGCCGTCGTCGTCTATCGGCACGAAGTACTCGAACACGTTGCCGGTGACGGTCAGGTCGGCAAGGCTCTGACCGAGAAGCGTCACGCCGTCCCCGTTGCCCCACACCGTGTTGCGGGCGATGAGCGCGCCGTCGACCTCCACGAGCGCGATCGGTGCGCCTGCGGAGTCACGGACGAGCAGGTTGTCCGTTATCTCCGCGTCGGTGACCGTCCCGTCCTTGATGAAGACGCCCTGGCCGTCGAGGTCGTGCACGTAGTTCTGGGAGAAGAGGAGGCCCGATCCGCCCCACGTGCTCTGGTAGACGTCCGAGTGGTTGCCGATCTCGTGCAGCCCTGTGAACTCGTTCTGGGTGATCTCCAGGTCTTCGTGATACGCCGAGTAGACCCCGTCGGTGTAGGGGCTGTCGAAGAGGTTGCGGTGGATCTTGACCCGCCGCACCTCGGTGGAGTCCGTCGTCCGCCTCCTGCGATCGCCACCGCGTTCCCGTCATCGCCACGGAACACGTTCCGCTCGAGCACCACGTCAGACACGCCACCACGGATCAGGACGCGGTTGACGTCCATGTCGGAGACGCGGACGTCCTCGGCGCCGTCGTCGTCGAACTCGAGCAGGCTGGTGATCGTGAAGCCGCTCAGGTCGAAGTTCGTCGCCGTCTGCGAGATCTCGAGATGTCCGATCGAGACCGAGGCCCCGGATGCGGGCGCCATATATATGGTGCCGGCGTGCGGCCCGCCGATCAGGATGCTCGCGTACGTTCCCGTCGCGATGCAGACGGTGTCGCCCGCTCTCGCGTTGACGCTCGCGTTCGTGATGGCGGTAGGCGTGGAGACGGTCGTCGTGCACGCACCTGCGGAGACGGCGCTCAGCGCGAGCACGGCCGTCGCCAGGGCGACGACGCGGATGACGGGGCGCATTGCGGATCCCTTCCGTATCAGTCAGTTTTTTAGATCATAATGCGGACGTGACCTGGAGTGGTGAAACCCGCGCGGAGCGCGCTGCACGGGAAGCCCCGCGTCGCGGGGGCGTTTCTCGTTCTCGGGGAGCCGGGGTGCGCGTGGCCCGTAGAGTCCGTCCTCTCCCGCCGATTCACCGACCGATCGACCCGACCATGCCCTCCACGCGCCTTCCTGTACTGATCGCCGCCGCCGCCGCGGCCCTGGCCGCCTTCCCCGCCGTCGCGTCCGGGGCCGCCCGCCCCGATCCGAGCTTCGGCGCGGGCAGGGGCTACGTGACGACCTCGATCCCCGGCTACTCGGCGGTCGCCTACGCGGCGGCGGCCACGGGCGCGCGGACCGTCGTCGCCGGCCAGGCGATCACCAGATCCGGCGACGGGCAGGTGCTCGTCGCGCGCTATCTGGCCGGCGGCAGACTCGACCCGAGCTTCGGCACCGACGGGATCTTCCGCTCGTCGTTGCCCGCGAGAGACGGGCCGTTCATCGGCACGTCGCTCGCCGTCGAGCCGCAGACCGGCCGCCTCCTGGTCGGCGGCGGCTACGGGCAGGGATCGATGCTCGCGCTGCGCCTCACCGCCGGCGGCCAGCTCGACCGCAGCTTCGGCGCCGGCCGCGGCTACGCCACCGTGTCGGCCGGCGGCATCGCGCAGACGATCGCGCTGGACAGCGCCGGCCGGGTCCTGCTGGGCGGCTCGAACGCAAACGTCAACGGTCGTCCGATGGTCGTCGCGCGCCTCACCCGCGACGGCGCGCTGGACCGTTCCTTCGGGAGCGCGGGCCGTGCGCAGTCGGTCTTCTGGAACCCGATGATGGCCTCGAGCGCCGGGGTGTCCGGGCTCGTGACGACGCCCGGCGGCGGCATCGTCGCGGCGGGCCACCTCGATTACATCGGCGGCGACGGGCACGGCAGCGCGGGCCTCTTCGCCCTCACCTCGGCGGGCCAGCCGCAGACCGGGTTCGGGACGGCCGGCCACACCGAGATCGCCTTCCCCAAGCAGCCGAGCGGCTTCCAGCAGTGGTTCCCGTGCACGCTGCTGCGCGACGCGCAGGGTCGCCTCACCGTGTCCGGCAACGGCTCGAGAGGCGGCGCGGGCGCAGTGCTCTCGATCCGGCTGACACCTGCCGGGGCGCTCGACCCGTCGTTCGGCACCGGCGGCCGCTCGTCGGTCGCGGGCCCGAGCGGCGCCAGCGACACGACCTGCGGCGCGGTCCCCGCGCCCGGCAACGGGCTGACCGTCGGCGTCGGCTCCACACTGGCGCGGATCACCGGCAGCGGCGCGTACGACCCGGCCTTCGGGCCGGGCGGCCGCGTCCGCATCATCTCCCCACGGGGCGTGGGACTGAACGCCGTCGCGGCCAGCACCAGCGGCAGCGTGGTCGCGGCCGGATCCGCCGGCCGCCGGCTCTACATCGCCCGCTGGCTGACCTCCTGAGCAGCTGGCGCGTGCCCGCCATCCCGGCGTCCGCGACGGCCGCTACTGTCGCGCGATGCCAGCTGACCCGACCGACCGGATCGCCCTCATGCGGGCGTTCGCCGACATGTACCGCGCCAAGCAGTTCGATCGCGACGGCTTCGACGACGACGGCTATCTGCAGACGACGCTCAGCGACGACGACCGCATGCCGTTGGAGTTCTTCATCGAGTACAACAACGCGTGGTGGTTCGAGATCATCTCGGGCGTCGACGTGCCGCACGTCGCCTACGACCCTGAGAGCGACTCCGGCAGCATCGTGCTCGACATCGACTACGCCGGCGACACGCTGCGCGCGATGCAGCACGTGCAGTTCGGCGCCGGCCGCATCAACCGCATCCGCACCTACGCGTCGGGCGCGTTCTTTCTCGGCTCCAGTCCGCTCGTGCGTCTCGACCGGTACGGCAACGCCGTGTGGCTCGAGACGGGCTACGACCTGGGCGCCTCGCTGCGCGCCGCGCTCGCCTTCCTCGACACGCCGCACGGGCGCGCGTTCGCGGCCGAGGATCCGACCGCGCGGCCCGTCGCTCGCATCCGCGCGAACCTGGCCGAGCTCGAGTCGCGCCTGACCGGCTGAGCCGCTCGCCGTCCCCGGCGCGAGCGGCGTCGGCTCAGGGATCGACGGTCAGAGGTTCGGGACCCCCGAGATCCCCTAGATCAGAAATTCAGGGGGGTGATGTCGGGGGAACCCACGATGTGCGCGCGCGGCCGCGGCTCGATGCTGCGGCAGACCGTACGACGCGCTCCTCGCTCCGGGGCGCCCCTGAGGAGGAACCGATGACGCGCACCACGATCGTGGCGACCGCCTTGGCGGCCGCGTGCCTGGCGGCCCCGGCGGCCGCCCAGGCGGACAGCATCGCCTACGTGAAGGGTCACAACCTGTGGCTGGCCAACCCGGATGGCTCGGGCCAGTACCAGGTGACGACCGACGGCACCGCGGACTGGGCGTACGGCTCGCCGTCGCAGGCCGACGATGGCACGATCATCGCGCGCAAGGGCACCGAGATCGTGCGGCTGAAGCAGAACGGCGAGCTGCTGTCGAGCTTCGATCCGCCGGACACGACCGACTCGGCCGGCCAGCCGATCGGCGGCGTGCCCGTCGACGTCGCGGTCTCGCCCGACGGCGCCACCGTCGCGTACAGCTACTACCAGTACAACTGCCCGCCGGGCGCCAGCTGCGGCGCGCGCTACGTGACGCTCTACTCCAGCGCCGCGACGGCGACCCCGGAGGCGACCTACGGGAAGCTGTTCCGCAACTCGCCGTCGTGGGTCTCCAACAGCCGTGTGCTGGTGTTCGGCGGCTTTCTGAGCCAGGTCAACTACGACTCGCCCGGAGGCGGTGTCGACGACGACGTCCACTGGTTCGACGACATGGACATCTTCGATCCCTCCACCGACCTCGGCGACGGCGAGCTGTCGCGCCAGGGCGATCGCCTCGCGCTGATCCGCGGCTACGGCGACTCGACGCACCTGATGTTCCACAAGGTCACGCAGAACGTCCTCAGCGGCACGCCGTCCGGCCCGCCGACCTACGCCTGCGACACCGGCACCGAGCCGACCCTCGACGGGCCCAGCTGGTCGCCCGACGGCACGAGGATCGCGTTCGCGCACAAGGACGGCGTCGAGGTGCTGCCGCTGCCGAGCCTGGACCCGGGTTGTCCGGGCGCCAGCTCGGGGACGGTCGTGATCCCCGGCGGATCGCAGCCCGACTGGGGGCCGGCGGCCGTCAACCCCGGTCCTCGCCCGAGCCCCGCGCCCAGCCCAGGTCCTGCGCCCAGCCCGGCTCCGGCACCGACGCCCGGCACGAGACCCGCGCCTGGCACGAGACCCGCGCCCGGCACGAGAACGGGGACCAAGCCGCCCGTGACCAGAACCCCGGCGACGTCGAAGGAGCCGTCCGTCGCCTCGTGCAAGAAGATCAAGAACGCGCGCAAGCGCAGCCGCTGCGTCACGCAGGTCAAGCGCGCGGCGGCGATCGCGACCTGCAAGCGCACGACCAGAGGCAAGGCCCGCGCGCGCTGCGTGGCGAAGGCCAAGCGTCGCTTCGCCTGAGCGGTACGCGCGGCGGCGGCCGGCGCACGGGTCGTATGCTTGCCGCATGCCTCCGGTGCCGGCCGTCAAACGTGCGCTGAGCGTCCTCGAGCTGCTCGTGCACGAGCGCGAGCCGCTGATGCTGAGCGACATCGTCGCCCGCACCGGGATCCCGACGGCCAGCTGCCACGCGATCATGCACACGCTCCAGGAGGCCGGCTACGTGTCGCGCCGCTCGGAGGGCCGCACGCAGTACTGGGAGCCGACGCTGGCGCTGTTCCACCTCGGCTCCGCCGTCGTCTCGCGCTTCGGCATCCGCGACATCGCGATGCCGTATCTGCGCGAGCTGTCGGCGGCGTTCGACGTGCCGGCCCACCTCGGCGTGCTCGTCGGCACCGACGTGATGTACCTGGAGAAGGCGGCGGCGCCGTCGTTCATCCAGTTCAACACCTTCCCGGGCAAGCTCAGCCCGTTCCACATCACCGCGCTCGGCCGCGCGATCGCGGCGTGGCTGCCGGAGGCCGAGCAGCGGACGCTGACGGCCGCGCTCTCGCCGCCGATCGAGGGGCTGCTGAGCGAGACGCACGCGCACGGCTACGCCGTCGAGGACAGCGAGGAGATCGACGGGGTCGGCTGCATCGCGGCGCCCGTCTTCGGCGCCGACGGCACGGTCGTCGCCAGCGTCGGGCTGACCGGCTTCTCGCGCGACCTGCTGCCCGGCGGCGACCCGCCGGCCGTGCCCGCGGTGCTCGACGCGGCACGCGCGATCTCCGCCGAGCTGGGCTATCGCCCGGCCTCCGCGCTGCCGGCCTGACGCGGCGCCTCACGCATCGCCTCCACGCATCGCCGTGACGACCGCCGCTCGCGGCCGGTGGCGCATGCCCGTTCGCGGGCATGACTCGGGCGCTTGGCGTCCGCGTGCCAAAAAGTCACTTGCGTTGTCACCGTGAGCGCGTATATCCTTATTTCGAATCGTGATTCGAAATATCGAATCAAGCGAGAGAGATGTGTCGAGCGAATTCTCGAATCCAGTCAAGGAGCACCGTGCCCATTAGTGGAGTCCTGCCCGTCATCCCGACTCCGTTCCGGGATGGCGTCTTCGACCACGTCAGCTTCCAGCGCCTGCTCGACCACATGCTCCCGTGGGTCGACGGCTTCACGCTGATGGGCAGCACGGGCGAGGCGCCGTCGATGCCGGACGCGCATCGCAAGCAGATCGTCGAGCAGGCGCTCGCCATGACGCCCGCCGACAAGACCGTCGTCGTCGGCGTCTCGCACACGAGCGCCGTCGCCGCCGCCGATCTCGCGCTGCACGCGCAGGAGCACGGCGCGCGCGGCGTGCTCTGCTGCTCGCCGTTCTACTTCGCCAACTCGCCCGACGGGATCCTCGCCCACCTCGCGGCGGTCGACGCCGCGATCGAGATCGACCTCGTCCTCTACGACAACCCCTTCACGACCAAGACGCCGTTGCAGGCCGACTGGGTCGTCGGCTGGTCGCGCGAGCTGGAGCGGCTGCGCTCGGTCAAGCTGACCGACCACGACCTCTCGAAGATCGCCGTCTGGCGCGACGCCGGCCTCAGCGTGCTGGCCGGCGACGACCCGATCCTCTCGCAGTTCCTCGCGGCCGGCGTCGACGGCGCGATGGTGATCGCCCCGGCGGTCCTGCCGGAGTCGTTCGCGACCGTCTGGGAGAAGGTCCGCGGCGGCGACCTCGACGGCGGCCTGCAGGTGCTCTCGACCGAGCTGGCGCCGTTCATCCACGCCTTCGGGATCGGCGACGAGATCGCGACGACGAAGGCGCTGCTGGCGGAGGTCGGGATCTTCGACAGCGGCGAGCTGATGCCGCCCCTGCAGTCGGTCGCGCCGGAGCGCGCGCAGCAGCTCAAGCAGGCGTGGGAGCTCGGCCGCGACGCCGCCCAGGTACGCCTCGCCAACGGGATCACGGCCTGATGGTCGACTGCCACACGCACGTCGGCGAGCGGCGCCACTTCAGCGGCGCCTTCATCGACGACATGGTGCGCGCGTGGGGCCCGCAGGCCAACCCGGCCCGCTCGCTGGAGGAGCACTGGGAGGCGGTCGCGCCGGTCGACGCCGCGATCGTGCTCGCCTTCGCCGCGCCGCGGATCGGCTTCGACGTGCCGAACGAGTACGTCGCCGACTACGTCGCGCAGCATCCCGAGAAGCTCGTCGGCTTCGCGAGCGTCGACGCCAACGACCCCGTCGCCGTCGCGCAGCTGCGCCGCGGCGTCGAGATGGGGCTGCGCGGGCTCAAGCTGGCGCCGACCTACCAGGGCTTCGACCCGCTCTCGCCGGCGGCGCTCGCCGTCTGCGAGGCGGCCGAGGATCTCGGCCTGCCGATCCTCTGGCACCAGGGCACGACGTTCGTGCGCGAGGCCGAGCTGCGCTGGGCGCTGCCGCTGCAGATCGACCAGGTCGCGATCCGCTTCCCGCGCCTGAAGATCGTGATCGCGCACATGGGCCACCCGTGGATCGACGACGCGCTCGTCGTCGTGCGCAAGCACCCCAACGTCTACGCCGACGTCTCGGCGCTGCACCCGCGGCCGTGGCAGCTCTACAACGCGCTGCTCAGCGCCGTCGAGTACGGCGTCGCCGACAAGCTGCTGTTCGGCACCGACTGGCCGTTCGCGCAGCTCGACGCCTCGATCGCCGGGCTGCGCGCCGTCAACCGCTTCACCGAGGGCACCGCGCTGCCGCGCGTCCCCGACGCCGTGATCGAGGGGATCCTCGCGCGCCCGACGCTCGAGCTGCTCGGGCTGGAGCTGGCGGCGTGACGATCCTGACCCCGCCGGCGCCGCTGCCGGCCCGCGACAGCCTCGTGATCGCCGACGTCGAGGTGCTGATCCTCGACGGCGGGATCGAGTACGGCCAGCCGACGCCCGGCGGCGAGCTGTCGGGCCCGCGCCACTCCTGCGTCGTGAAGGTCACGAGCGAAGAGGGCCTCGTCGGCTGGGCCGACGTCGACTCGCACCCGTGGATCGTCAAGGCGATCGTCGACGCCCATCCGCACATCCCCAACTTCTGCTCCGGCCTGCGCGACGCCATCGTCGGCTTGAGCGCCTGGGACCGCCACACCGCCTGGGAGCGGATGTACGAGGCGAGCTGGTACCACGGCCGCCGCGGCCCGGCGCTGCACGCGATCAGCGGCATCGACGTCGCGCTGTGGGACCTCGCCGGGCGCGGCGCCGGTCAGCCGCTCCACGTGCTGCTCGGCGGCGCCCGCCGCGACAGCGTGCGCGCCTACGCCAGCACGCTCTTCCGCGAGACGCCCGAGCAGATGCGCGAGGCGACGCGCGCCTACCTCGACCGCGGCTTCCGCGCGATCAAGTTCGGCTGGGGGCCGTTCGGCACGGACGCGCGCCGTGACCACGAGCTGCTTGCCGCCGCGCGCGAGGAGGCCGGTCCCGACGTGAAGCTGATGGTCGACGGCCACATCGCCGGCGACTTCGCCGCCGCCCGCGCGCACGTGCGCACGCTGGAGGAGCTGAACCCGTTCTGGATCGAGGAGCCGCGCCCGGCCGACCGCCCGGACGAGTTGACCCGGCTCGGCCGCTCGACGCGCCTGCGGATCGCCAGCGGCGAGCAGCTCGGCGGCATCTCCGAGTACGAGGAGCTGCTGCGCGAGGACGGCATCTCGGTCGTGCAGCCCGACCTCGGCCGCTGCGGCGGCTTCAGCGCGCTGCAGCGGATCGTCGAGCTGGCCCGTCTGCGCGGCGCGCTCGTCGTCCCGCACGCGTGGACCTCGCACCTGCTGACGGCGGCGACGCTTCACGCCGCCGCCTGGCTGCCGGAGGAGCCGTTCGTCGAGGTCAACGCCTCGACCGCGCCGCTCGTGCAGCAGCTCGCCCAGCTCGACCTCGACCTCGTCGACGGCCGCGTCCGCGTGCCCACCGGCCCCGGTCTCGGGGTCGAGGTCGATCCCGCCGTCGTCGACCGCTTCCGCGTCGCATGAGCCGGCCGCTGGCAGTCGTGACCGGTGGGGGCGGCGGGATCGGCGGCGCGATCGCCGTCGCGCTCGCGGCCGCCGGTCACGACCTCGCGCTGATCGACCGCGACGGCGCCGCGCTCGACGCCGCCGTCGCGCGGCTGGCCGTCGCGGAGCCGGCCGCGCGCGTCGAGCCGATCGTCGCCGACGCGAGCGATCCGGCGCAGGTCGCGGACGCCGTGGAGCATGCGCGCGCAGCCGCCGGGCGCGCGCTCGACGTCGCCGTCGGGACGGTCTCGCACGAGCAGCACGGTGGCGCGCTGGAGCTGTCGCCGCTCGACCTGCGCGCCGGCGTCGACGGCACCGCCGGCGCCGCGCTCGCGCTCGCGCAGCCGGCGGCGCGGCAGCTGATCGACGCCGGCAAGCCCGGCCGGATCGTGCTGATCGGCTCACTGCACGCGACGCTCGCCTTCCCCGGCACCGCCGCCTACAACACGGCCGAGGCTGCGCTGCTCGCGCTCGCGCGCTCGCTGGCGCGCGACCTGCTGCCGCATCGCATCGCCGTCAACGTCGTCGAGCCCGGCTGGATCGAGACGCCGGGAGAGCGCCGCTTCCACAGCGAGGAGCGGCTCGCCGCGGCCGCCGCGGCGCATCCGTGGGGGCGCCTCGGCCGCGCCGAGGACGTCGCTGCCGCGGTCGCCTTCCTCGCCTCGCCCGGCGCCGAGTACGTGACCGGGACCACGCTGCGCGTCGACGGCGGGATGTCGCTGGCGATGACCGAGCTGCCGGGAGGAACGTCGTGAACGTCACCTGCGTCTTCGCCCACCAGGACGACGAGAAGGAGTGCCTCGGCACGCTCCTGCGGCTGCGCCGCGAGCGCGGCGCGCGGATCTCGCTGATCGCCGTCACCAACGGCGACAAGGGTGCCTCGTGGGACCCGTCGAAGCCGCACGCGGAGGTCGCCGCCGAGCGTGACGTCGAGATGCGCGCGGTCGCCGCCGCGCTCGACGCCTCCTACGTCTGTCTCGGCGAGCCCGACGGCTTCCTGCTCGACGGTCCCGCCGTGCGGCTGGCGCTGATCGAGGCGCTGCGCGTGACCGCTCCGGAGCTGGTCTTCACGCACAACCTCGCGGACTACAACGAGGATCACGTCGTGACCGCGCGGCTGACCTGCCACGCGGCGCTGCTGGCGGCGATCGCCTCGGTCGGCACGGCGACGCCCGCGCTGGCGGCCTCGCCGGCGATCTTCCACACCGACCCCGGTCCCGGCCACGGCTTCGACGGCACCCACTTCGTCACGTTCGACGAGCAGGTCGCCGACGAGAAGGCGCGGATCGTGCGCCTGCACGCCAGCCAGATGGCGGTGATGCGCGAGCTGCGCGGCGTCGACTACGCCGACCTCGCGCGCGACGCCGACCGCGCCACCGGCGCGCGGCTGGTGGCGCCGTACGCCGAGGTCTTCCGTCCCTGCCTGATGGAGCGCCGCATCCCGACGGCGTCGCTGCTGCCATGAGCCTCGCCGACCGCCACGCGCAGGCGCTGGAGCTGACGCGCGCGACGTACGCCGAGCTGCTGCTGTGCGCCGACCCCGCCAACGTCCACTGGCTGACCGGCGTCGCGACCGAGCTGGAGAGCGGGCCGAGCCCGTTCGCGCCGCCGCCGCTGGCGCTGCTCGGCGACGGCGCGGTGCGCCTGATCGCCGCCGCCGAGGACCTGCCCGAGACGCTCCCGGCCGAGGTCGTCGCGCTGCCGTACGAGGGCTTCACGAGCGGCCCGCTGCGCGGCGCCGAGCATGCCGCGGCGCTGCTCGCCGAGGCGCTCGACGGACCGCGCCGCGTCGCGGTCGACTCGCCGCTGGCGCGCGGGCTGCTCGCGCCGACGGTCGCGACCGCCGACCTCTCCGGCACGCTGCTCGACGCGCGCGCCGTCAAGGACGCGCTCGCGCTCGACGGGCTGCGCGCCGCGCTCGCGGTCGCCGACGACGGGCAGGCGGCGCTGCGCGCGGCGGTCGCCGACGCGGCGGGCACGGCCGCCGGTCGCAGCGAGATCGAGCTGTTC